>JAKITZ010000007.1 GCA_021647805.1 Robiginitomaculum sp. | reverse complement strand
CAAGAGGCTGATGCGGTTATTCTTGGAATTAAACCGTCTTGGCTCAACAGTTTTAATCGCCAGCCATGATCTATCGTTAATTCGCTCGGTAGAAGCAGACGTTTACACTATAGAAGAAGGCGCACTTACCCTTGGGCCTACAAAAAAAGCGCGAGGTAAAAAATGAGTGAGCAACACAAAAGAGCACCATTATTACCGGCAAACTCTGATCGTGACGGGCCGTTGTTTTTTGTAATTGTTATTATTGTTTTCCTGGCGTCTTTATCAGCAATAAGCGCGATTTCGGCTTTGCAAAACGTAAAGCACTGGCAAAATGCATTGCGAAACGAAATGACCGTACAAATATTAAGTGGCGATCAAGCCGTTGCCGAGCGTACAGCACGAATATTATCACAAATTCCCGGCGTTGTTTCTGCAAAAGCTGCCACTCGCGCCGAGGCAAAAGCATTATTAGAGCCGTGGCTTGGAGCCAAAAATATCCCAGATGATCTACCAATACCATTATTGGTATATGTACAATTAGAGAAAAACAATCCGTCAAATCTAGAGGTTCTGGCTGCCACTCTTGCCAATGCTGGGATCAATGCCAGCATTGATGATCATCAACAATGGGCAAACGATCTAGCCCGATCAGCAAAGGCTGTGCAGTTTTTATCAATTTCTGTGCTGGCCTTGTTAATTACCGCCAGCATTGCTGTGACCGGATTTGCCACTAGAGCAGGATTGGCCGCGAGGCGCGATCTGGTCGAAGTATTGCATTTGGTTGGCGCAAAAGATCAGGTTATTGCTCGGTTATTCGGAGCTAAATTTATTATTATGGGTCTGAAAGCTGGTACATTGGGCACATTATTGGCGATGATAAGTGTTATTGGTTTAACAATAAGCGGTGTTGGTGCTGCCTCATTCATGGGTGGAACAGTGCAACCCGGCCTAAGCCCACTATTGGCATTAGTCCCCGCACCATTTATTACTGCTATGGTTGGCGGGTGGACGGCTTATCGCTCGGTTATGGATAACTTACGAAAGAATACTTAGGGTCAGGATCTATTAATTTGTGTGCATTCTGCGCTCGCTAGTTTGCCGACTGAACAGGAGAAAGGTCGCAACAAATATGTTCATTTTCAAGAGATTACGACGCATTCAGGCGGCAAAATGGCCGCGCCCTTACGGGTTTGAAATATACGGCAATCTGCGGCGCAAAGCCTCCTTGCATAGGGGTAAACCTGTGCTACGATTGCTTTGCTGGCAGCTTATCCTTATCTTTCAAACAGAATTACTCATAATTAATAGGTCCTGACCCTAGATGATCAACCGGTTTGTTTTTTGGATAAGTATTGCTTTGGCGGTTAATTTTATCGCCGGATTGTTAGCATTTGCAATCGCCACCAATCGGTTAAGTGAAATGTTTGTACCAGAACAAGCCGATGGCCTTGTTGTTCTAACCGGAGGCTCTGGCGAACGCATTAAATACGCCGGTGATTTATTGCAACAAAACAAGGCAAAAAGATTGCTTATAACTGGCGCAAACCCTGATGTTAGTCATAATTCTTTACGCAAATTATCTGGACTGCCAAAAGCAAGATTTAGCTGCTGCGTTGATGTCGATAATAAAGCAAAAAACACTGTCGGTAATGCTAGGCAAATTTCCCTTTGGGCGAGCGCACAAAACTATGATCATTTGCTAATTGTCACCTCAAGTTATCATATTCCTCGTGCATGGCTGATATTACGTACCGAAATGCCGGACACCAGACTGGCTCTGGCTCCGGTAAAAAGCATTGGCAATGCAAGGCAGCACGTATATCGACGAACTTTGCTGGAGTATGGTAAATATCTGGTGGTGTTGGTCTTTCCTGCACAGCAAAGACAGGGCGATTAGATGGGCTATCTGCGCGGGGTTTTATTTCTGATCTGGGTGGTTTTTTGGTTGCTATTATTAGGGGTTATTTTCCTGCCCACATTATTTATGGGATTGGCCGCAGTAAAAATTCCGATGAAAATATGGGTAAAACTGACATCATTCGGTGTACGACATATTTGCGGCATTAAAGTACGGATCGAGGGTATCGAGAACATACCCAAAGGCGGTGCACTGCTGGCCTCTAAACACCAAAGCATGTTTGATGTAATTATCCCGTGGCAGTTATTTTCTTTTCCAGCTTTGATCCTAAAATCTGAGTTATCACGAATACCAATATTTGGCTGGTATGTGATGAAATTAAAAAATGTGGCTATCAACCGCAAAGACGGAGCAAAAGCCTTACGGAAAATGATGAAAGATTGTGCTGCTTTGGCCAAACAAAACCGGCAAATACTAATCTTTCCTGAAGGAACCAGAGTAAAACCCGGCACATCGGCCCCCTACAAGCCCGGAGTGGCTGGTCTGTACAAGGAAATGCAAGTTCCATGTGTTCCCATAGCCCTAAACTCTGGGCTTTGTTGGCCAAAGAGCGGGCTTAATTTTCAACCCGGCACCATCACAGTGCGAATTTTACCGGCTATCGCTCCGGGGTTAGACAAAAAAACATTTATGCAGCAATTGCAAACCAGTATAGAAACCGCCAGCCTTGAGCTTAATTCCGGTGAATATACTTCAATGGGAAAATAATTGTGATCAATAATATAACTCAAATATTCAAACTTCGCCACAAAGTCTGGATCCCCTTTGTTGTCGCCATCGTTATTTTTGTACTGTGGTCAAGCTATTGGTTATTTGCTGCCGGAATTATGAAGCAAAAAGTTGAAAACAAAATATCTGAATGGCAAAACTTAGGCTATGTCATAGACTTAAAACCGTTGAAAGTTTCCGGCTTTCCATATCGGTTTGTATTAACGCTTGAACGCTTAAACATTACCTTGCCAGAAGCGCAAGCAAACGAGCAAGTATTCGTCGAAAAAGCTTTAATTCATGCCATGGCGTGGAAGCCCACGCACCTGATTATTGAGCTTCCTTCTGCCAATAATATTTTAATCAGTTCGCAAAAAGAATTAAATTATACCGCCAAAAAAACCAGAGCCTCATTGGTGTTCAAAAATGGACAATTGTCGCGTTTTTCAACAGAAATAGTAGCTCCGAAAATAGCCGGTACCTCTAGCACAACATTATACCAAGCCTCACGAATAGATGCACATTTTCGCTTCGGCTCTACCAATGACAGCCGTAAAGTTTTTGTAACAATTTCCCAACCTTTATGGCCGCAAATGCCGTTACAACCAATATCAGAAATTAAACTAAACACCGAAATATTTGCTTGGAGCGCACTACAGGGTAAACAAAAGTTAGACAATTTTCGTGCTGCAAATGGTTCTTTACTGGTTGATCAGTTTTCGCTGACATCGGGTATATCTTTGGCCAGTTTTTCTGGAAAATTACAAATTGATCAACGATGCTTTTTAAGCGGCAAAGTAAAAACCCGATTTGTCCAACCGGCCAAAATACTATCCAAACTTGATAAAAGTAGCTTAAGCGGCGATGTTGTCTCGACCATCACTGCTATCGGCTTGTTAATTGGCGGCGTTGAAGAAACCGAAATGACATTTACTTTACGAAAAGGTGGCGTTTATACCGGCCCATTCAAAATAGCAAATGCTCCACGGCTTTTGTGCGGGGCTTGAGTCACAAAACTACTTATATTAACTCATAAATTCCGTCAAAGCCTTGGCAAAGGCTCGGTTTTCGTCGTCCAAGCCAATGGTCAGGCGCAAATAACCTGGTAAGCCAAACCCGCGCATTCCTCGCAATATCAAGCCGTTTTGCATTAAAAACTGCTCGGCAGCATCGGCTTTATTGGCATCATTATCAAAACCCAGCAAAACAAAATTACCCGCACTTGGGTAAACCCGAATTCCGCATTTACCGATCTCATCAGCCAACCATGGCCGCCATTTCTGCACATGAGCAGCAGAACGCTCAACAAAATCATCATCGGCCAAGGCTGCAATCGCTGCGGCTTGCGCCACCCGATTTGCATTAAACGGTGAACGCACTCGGTTCAACACATCTGCTACTCTTTGCGGGCAAAACGTCCAGCCAATTCGTAAACCGGCCAAGCCATAAACCTTGGAAAAAGTTCTTGTGGTCATCACATTGTCAAATTTACGCGCTAATTCCATACCGCATGAGTAATTTGGATCATCAACATATTCAGCATAAGCAGCATCAACTACCAACAACACATCTTTTGGCAGGCCGGCATGTAATTTGTGCAAATCATCTTTTGGCATCATATAGCCAGTTGGGTTATTTGGGTTGGCAACAAAAACCAGCCTAGTGCGCTTGGTTACACTTGCCAGCATACGATCAACATTTGCTCGCAAATCGTCTTCTGGCACCATCACCGGCACTGCTTCATTTTGCAGGGCAATAAGTTTATAAGTTAAAAATCCGTGCGCTGAAAATAGAACCTCATCACCGGGGCGCAAATAACTGCGTCCCAGCAATTGTAATAATTCATCAGAGCCACAGCCACAAACAATTCTCTCCACTGGCAAGCCATACTTCTTGGCCAGAGCCTCGCGCAGTAAAATCGCGCCACCATCGGGGTATCGCTCCAGCTTAGAACTTTCAGCCGCTATCGCTTGTTTTGCTGATTCGGGCGCGCCAAAGCAATTTTCATTCGATGATAATTTAACCGGAGCAGCAAACCCCGGCGCATCGGCAACACCGCCGCGATATGCCATAATATCCAGTAAGCCAGGACGTGGATCAGGTTGATTTGTCATTTTGCGCCTTCATGAACAAGTGCTGGAAAAAAACAGCCAATAAACTTCGGCTCTTGCCAGCCATCGCCCGTAGGTGGGTAACTGTCAATTGGTGATTTTGTCTCAATTAAAACCAGCCCCTTGGCACCAGCTATCTGCACAGCACCCGCTGGCAATTCTGCTCGTTGATCAATTATTGTCCAACAAACCTGTCCTTGACGAAAAAGAGGATTATCAACGCTTAAACAACATGCTTTTGGGTTATTTGCCGGCCATTTTGGTAAAGTGGTTTGCACATAAAGCTGTGATGCAGGCTTAGCTAGATCAGCCCACCAGCTTTGATCACTATTTGGAAACTCGACCACCGCAATTGCGCCCTTGGTGTTACAGGTTTGTAAAACCCAATTTTCATCAACCAAGGTTTGCGTTGGTGCGCCGGGGAAAGCCATTTGCGCCCATGATGTCATTTCGGCATTTTGACAAAGCAAAATCATCGGCCCTTGGGTCATCAGCGAACAGGTGATCAATGCACTCCACATAGATATCATAGTCTTTGCCGGAAATGTATCTGATTTTTGATCCAACAAGCGTTGTGATAATGCATGTTCACGCGCCGGAGACCATGGGTCTCGATCTGCTGGTTTTAAGCTGCTAAGGCTCTTTGCTAGATCAAGCCGTTGATCAATCAATTGTAACATTTGATTATCAATGGTGTCTATTTGTTGCCGTATAGCAGATAATTGCTGTGAATTTTTATCCATTTATCTTGACACCTTCATAATTATCCACAGACCCTAATGCTCCGGGCAAAAAACTGGCACAGGTATTTTCTTGCGCGGATCTATCATACGTACTTTTTCTGCCTCAACCAATAACACACCACCAAAAAACGGCCAAAAAACTTCGCCAGTTTTCTCCCATGCAGCAACGCTAGACGCTGATGCCAGCCAATTAAATGGTGGAGCAAACAAAGCTTGTGTTCGTGCCGTAGGTCGCAAACCTGCTTGTTCTAGTAAGTGTGTTAGCTGAAACAAGGAAAAAGAACGCCCATGTCCAAATGGGGTTCTAGAGCTAGCCGACCATAAGCCGATGCGATGGGAAACCACCACAACCAACCGGCCTCCGGCCACTAATGATCTGGTGATCTCAGTTAGGCTTTGTAGAGGGTTTGAAACTTCCTCCAAAAAATGTACTACCAATATCCGGTCAAAACAATTTTCAGCAAACGGCATTGCCAGCGGATCGATCAATGTTGTTTGCACTTTGCCGGCATATGGCCATTGCTCAACACCTTGAAGAACTGGCATCGCGCAAACAAGCCGGCGAGCTTTACCTCGCCATTTTTCCGCAAAATTAACCCCATAACCTAATGATAAAACGTCCATGTTTGAGGTGTCCGACCACAAGCTATCAAGCCGGCGCGAAATACACTGCTTGGCCATTAGCCCAAGACGGCTTTGATAAAATTTGCTTAACTCTCGAACATCAGCTTGCATATTTCTGCCTCTATAAAGCATTTGCCAACAAAAGTGTATGCGGTTTTGTGGTGAGCAAATGCGGAAAACAAAAAATTAGAATTTTTCTGGTTCAAAAAGAACCAGAAATGTTCTAAGCACTTACTAGCCCAAGCAAATGCTTTTTGGCAAAGGAAATCAAATGATCGAAGTGGTGCAATTACCGTGTTTATCCGATAATTATGGGTTTTTGGTTCATGATCCAAAAACCAAAACAACCATTTCGATTGATAGCCCCGATGCAGCGGTCATAAACAAAGCTCTTGAAGATCGTAATTGGTCATTGTCGGCGATATGGAACACCCACCATCATTTTGATCATGCGGGCGGTAATGCCGCTTTGGTAGAACGCTGGAACTGCAAAATAATTGCCCCCAAGGGCGATGCAAAATTCATCCCTAATGCCGATCAATTGGTGTCTGATGGCGATGAGGTTTTTCTGGGTGGTGTAATGGCAAAAGTATTACACACGCCGGGTCACACAATGGGACATATAATTTATGTGTTTGAGAATGAAAACATAGCCTTTGTTGGCGATACTTTATTTGCGTTGGGTTGTGGTCGGTTGTTTGAAGGTGGGCCAAAAGAAATGTGGCCATCTTTGCAAAAAGTAATGGCTCTGGCTCCGCAAACGATGATTTATTGCGCCCATGAATATACTGCTGATAATTTGCGGTTTGCCATAACTATCGACCCGGACAATCCTGAACTTATTGCTAGAGGCCGCGAGATAAAAACCAAACGCGAAAACGATCAATGGACAATACCGTTTACTTTGGCCGAGGATTTAGCAACCAACCCGTTTTTGCGGGCTGCTGATCCGGCAATTAGGAAAAGGCTTGGAATGCAAGACGCAAGCGATCAACAGGTGTTTGCTGAGATTCGCCAACGCAAAGATAATTTTTAGAGTCTGACCCTAGTTATCGGATAAAGCCTACAGCAAAAATCGCCAGTATCATAAGAACAAAAATTGCCAAAGTAATCAGGCCAAAATGCTTTTCGATTTGCGCCCGTACCCGATCACCGGCATAGCGAATAACCGCAGCCACTAAAAAGAACCTTGCGCCACGCGATAAGACACTGGCTACAACAAAGGCGGCAAAGTTCAACTGCACGAAACCTGAGGTCATGGTAATTACTTTGTATGGAAACGGGGTGAAACCGGCACCGAATACTGACCAAAAACCCCATTTATCGAACCATTCTTTGAATACATCAAAGCTGTCTTGTTTGCCGTACAATTCAAATATTGGTTGAGCGATAGTTTCCCAAGCAAACATGCCAATGAAATACCCAAGTATTCCGCCAAGCACGCTAGCAATGGTGCAAACCCCGGCGATCAGCCAAGCTTTCTCGGGTCTGGCCAATACCATAGGAATTAACATGACATCTGGCGGAATTGGAAATACCGAGCTTTCGATGAACGAGACTCCAAATAATCCGCGCAAAGCATTTTTGCTACGAGCTATGTCCAATAGTTTTTGCTTCATCTTGTTGTCCGAATTACTGGTAAGAACCAATCAACCGTCTTTATTGCACTGATGGATTAGCTTTGTATGAATCCTTGTCCAATAGACGATTGTAACAATGAAGCCATACTAACAATACTAAAAACCAAGGGTTCGGTAATTTCTGGTTCAGGAAATAAAAAAGGCGGCTTTGAAAAAAGCCGCCCGTTTAATCGTAAGAAATTACTGCTTTTTAAGCAGCAGCGGTTTCTTCTTTTTGTTTCTTGCGGATTGCTTTTTTGATTTTTAGTGCGTTCTCCGACATATTTTCATCCTTGCACTTGTTCAAAAAGCCATCAAGACCACCATTATGGTCAACGGAGCGCAAAGCTGCGGCAGTGATCCGAAACTTGAAAGATTGGCTCAAGACATCAGAAGCAAGAGTTACATTGCACAAATTAGGACGAAATTTGCGACGGGTACGACGTTTGGAGTGGCTGACATTATTGCCAGACATTACACCAACTCCAGTAAGTTCACAGCGGCGAGACATGGGCTTTCCCTTTGTCTTGAAAAACAAATAAATTAAAACCAGAAAAACTGGTACAGTTTCAGTTCCAGCAGCACTAGAACCAAGGCGAGCGGTCAAATACCCAAAGTAAGCAAGAAGGTCAAGCACAGATTGTCAACTTGTAAGTTCAAGTTATGAAACTGTACCCCATCAACCCCAAAAGTGGGTAAGGAGCAATCTTCAGTAAAAGTGGGTACCGGTTTTACGGCAAGCAAATGCGACCACTAAGATCAGTTTCTGGACAAGTCGATGGATTGCAAAGAGAAAGTATACTCAAGAGCTTTTCAATTTAAGTGTTTTGAGTATATAGCAAATTGTCCATATTGCAGACATAATTGAATCATTAAACTCGCAGTTAGCTAGTACAATAATAGAGAAATAAAATGCGTTGGTCAAAAAACTATGAATTAGTAAAGTGTTGCAAACTGGGTTTTGGCTTATTGCTTGTGCCATTGCTGGCAAGCCCGGCAATATCCGAGCCAATTGAACGGCCAGCTCATCTGCATAAAGAACAAGCGGTTGATATTGTATATAGTGGCCGGGTGTTTGGCATTCCAATGATCCGCGCCAAAGTATCAGCGGTGCTATTAGAAGAAAGCTATGCAATGCGCGCCGAATTTCGAACATCAGGCTTGGCAGCATTTTTCAAGCAGATCAAAGTTATAGCCAGCGCCCAAGGAATTATCGGGGATAATCGTTTGTTCACCAAGGAGTATTGGCACAAAGAGCTAGACGGTCGCAAAAATCGTGAACTGTTTATGAGCTTTGAGCCAGATAACGTAACGCTTCGGGTCATTCCTCCTTTGCGAACTATGGGTGATCCGCCCGCGACAATGCAACAACGGCTTGAAGCTTTGGATCCGGTAAGTGCAGTTTTGGCGTTATCAATGGGTAATGAGAAAGAAAAGAACTTCCAAAATTGTCAGGGCTCGTTGAAAGTATTTGATGGCAAGCAGCGCTATAATTTAAGGCTAGAGGCGAAAGGTAAGGAAAAAATACGTACCCGCGCTTATAAGGGTTTGGCTATGCGATGTCATGTCTGGTATATTCCAATATCTGGGTTTAACGCTGATGACTTAAATGATCCGGGTTATGAAAAACCAGTAATTATGTGGCTGGCTGATGAACCATTTGCTGGTTTGCGCCTGCCAGTGAAGTTTTCATATAAACTTGACTTTGCAACTGCGGTAGTCGAAGCCCGTTCGATCAATGTCCGATAGTATATAAGCTGAAAAAGCTATGCGAATAATTACTGCAAAGGTCAAAACCAAATGGAAAAACTGATCACTGCTAAAGACGTAGATATCTCTTTGAACGAGCAAGGAGAAATATTCTGGTCAGATAAGGCAGCCGCAAAGCTTGTTGCTGGTACAGAGGTGCTAAAGCCGCAGTTCGAGGTTTTGGCGGAAGTTTCCGATGTGCCGGTTGATGAGGTTCGCACAAGACTTGTTAATTGGTTGCAAGCCGAAATGGCAAAACATCTTGCGCCGCTTTTATTGTTACATGAAAAAGTAGAAGCCGGCACACTTGATCCGGCAGTGCTTGGGTTAGGTTTTCGGTTGTTGCAGGCATTAGGATCTTTGGATCGCCGGGGAATTGCCACCGAGCTAAAAACCATAACCCAAGATCAAAGGGGCAGCTTGCGTGAGTGCGGGGTTAGGTTCGGTGAGTTTTCGTTATTTATGCCAGCGTTATTGCGCCCTGCCCCTAGTCGCTTATTGGCAATATTGTTGGCTTTTGGGCCGCAAGGAAATAAAAAACCGTACATTGCTCCGGCTGGTTTGACTTCTTTTAAGGCGGTAGCAGATATTGCGCCGCCGGCTTTGTCTGTTGCCGGTTTGCGAAAATGTGCAGAGCGTTCGGTTCGTCTTGATATTTTAGAGCGTATCGGTGCTGAAATTAGAACCGCTCGAGGGCAAACAACCGATGGTGGATTTAAACCGACATTGGAGATGGTTGCTTTATTGGGCTGTAGCAAACCGGAACTAGCACAGATTCTAACGTCATTGGGATTTGTGCACGTTGATACAGTCAAAGATGAAGCCGGTGAGATCGATGAACTGGCTTCTAGTTGGGCGTTACGATCAATCGCAAAAACCAAAAACACGAAACGCAAACCAGTTACAAAAAAGAAGTCACCCGGCAAAAAGCCGCCAAAGAACAAAAAACAAGTGCCTATCAAGAAAATTGACCCCGATAGTCCATTTGCTGTGTTACAAGCTCTTAACATAGATAAACGTTAAAGAAGAACTTAATTGTAAGGATCTAACATGTTGAAAAAATTGCGGCAGATGTTTCAAAAAACCACACCGCCATCAAAAATCGATATTCAGCAAGAAGCACGGGAGTGCTCGATCGCATTATTGGTGGAAGCGGCACTGGCTGATGGGATTTATGCCAATATTGAGCAAGACATAATTCTTAATGTTATCAAGCAAAGTTTTGCGTTAAATGATACCGATGCAGCAGAATTACTGGAAAAATCCGAGCAGCGAGCTGATATGGCTGTTGATCATTATGCTTTTACTTCGGTGATCAAAAAAAACATGCCCAAGGAACAACGTGTTGCTCTAATAGGTCATTTATGGGACGTGACATTTGCCGATGGTGAAGAAAGCCCGTTCGAAGATGCACTGATCCGCCGAGTTGCTTCCTTGCTTGCTGTGACCGACCATGAGCGGGCTTCGGCCAAGCGCTCTGCTGTACAGCGCAGTAAAAAGCCTTGACCTTAAGCGTTGTTTTGCCCAAAAACCCGATCAGTTGATCATCAATAACAAAGATAGCCATGACTTATATCGTTACCGATGCCTGTGTGCGTTGCAAATACACTGATTGCGTAGAGGTGTGTCCGGTTGATTGTTTTTACGAGGGCGAGAACTTTTTGGTTATTCACCCTGATGAATGTATTGATTGCGGAGTTTGCGAACCGGAATGCCCTGTTGAGGCGATTAAGATCGATACTGAAGATGATGATGATGGTAAGTGGCTTGAAATAAATACAAAATTTGCCGAAATTTGGCCAAACATCACCAGAATAAAGCCTGCTCCTGCCGATGCTGATGCCATGGTAGATGAAACAGGAAAATTCGAGAAATACTTTTCTGAGAAGCCTGGCGAGGGCGATTAGATTTTTATCGGCGCCTGACTTTATTTTTGCTGGTTTTTGTGTTATGTATACTCCATCGACCCAAAAAGTGGTTACCGGTTTTTGGATAAGTTGACGGATTGCTAAAGAAAGTTATGTTTAAAACACTGGTTCATTCAGTGTTTTAAACATAGTTATTTCTCCCATAGCGTTAAGTGTGAGTGTTTTGTGACAAAATGTTTAGTAACAAGGATATTTAACCCAAGCGGTTTGCTTTTCGCTTTTTAAAACCAACAATTAAAAATTTCCAATCAAGCAATAGTTTGATGAGAGTTGTTTTGTACAACCTTTCCAGATTATCGATATAAAACATAAATTAAAGAGAACAAATAATGGCTAAAAAACCTGCTTCTAAAACTTTCAAACCAAAAGATTATATTGTTTACCCAGCACATGGCGTTGGCCGGGTGACAAGTATTGTTGTTGAGCATATCGCCGGCATTGATATGGAGGTTTACGTTGTAGATTTCCCGCAAGATAAAATGACTTTAAGGGTTCCGACCGCACGAGCAGCTACTACTGGCATGCGAGCTTTGGCGTCTAATGTGGTGATGGAAGATGCTGTCGAGACATTAAAGGGTAAGCCGAAAGTTAAACGTACTATGTGGAGCCGGCGAGCGCAGGAATATGAAGCTAAGATCAACTCGGGTGATTTAATATGGATTGCCGAAGTGGTGCGTGATTTGCACCGTAATGATGATCAACCGGAGCAGTCATATTCTGAACGGCAATTATATGAGTCAGCCATTGACCGGATGGCTCGTGAAGTGGCAGCCGTGAAAAAAATCGAGTGTGAAGTGGCATTTGATGAATTAACCGAAACGCTTGTAAACAAAACAGTTGAAGCTGCTTAATTATCCTTAAAGTACCTGATTTGAAAAGCCCTTGTGAGCATGTTGCTCGCAAGGGCTTTATTCATTATCAAGGATTTGTAATTGCGAAACATGGTTTAGCCACAAGCTAGGGCCGTTGCTGGACTTAATCAAACCGCGCACCCGCACTCTTGCGCCGGATAAGCCAGACAAATTGATCCCGGCTTTGCTAAATTTTCTAGCAACTTTTTTAGTTGCTTGCGCAGTAAAATCATTGCGCCAATCAGCACCAAAATTCAAATAATTCATTTTGCGAGTGCTGGCGGCATCAACTATTTCACCCTCAACTATTTGAAAGCTACCGCGCGCAGAAGTAACTGTTTGTGGTGTGCGAATGGCATAAAATTCTCGCTCCCAAATACCGGTTTTTTGGCGACGCGCCTGCTCTTCGATGGCCAGCATTTTAGTGATCCTGTTATCATCATCAGACCAAACTCGCACCCGCCCCATACCGCGCTCAAGCATTTCACCCTGTAACCATCTTTGCTCAGCCCCAACCAGAACATGCGCCCGCAAACGGCCAAATCTGTCCGGACTTGCGGCAACAAACGAAAGCTCTTGTTCGGCGATTAAGTCATGTAGGAGCTGCTTTGCCGTTGTCGACAATGGTTGAGCAACTGCATCACCAATGGCCATACGCGGCGCATCCATGCCGGTTAAACGTATCCGCCGTCCATCTTCTAATATGAAGTTGTCACCGCTGATTGTTTGCTGCATTTTGCCATCTTGAAAGAAACTTTCGTCAAAGTTTTCTTGCGCGAAGGCTGGTTTGTAAAGTGTGCTTGTAAGGCCGACAGCTCCTAGTCCCAACCATATATGTCGGCGAGTTAGCAGCATTTGGGCGTTCCTATTTTGTATCTTCAGGCACTAAAGTCTCACGCACCGGATCATTCTTCCACACATACCATGAATAAATAACCGCGATCAATAGTGTAGCTAGTGATCCTGTAATAAGGATGCCCATAGCAATGTTAGGTGGCATAATAAATGCCGATATAATACTTAGCAGTCCAGTAGCTAAAAACAACCAGCCAGTAAGGCGGTGGGTTTTATCCCACGAAAGATCAGATGACAGCGTCCACGGAGTGCGAATACCCATAAACCAATTCGGGCGTATTTTGCCCATCACCGCACCAATAGCGGCAAAAAACCCACCAAGAATAATTGTCAAAGCCTTGATCATGCCTGGGCCATTACCAACATCAGCCATGTTTATGGTTCCGGTGGCATTAAGCACCATCATGAAATGGGCAAATGCTAATACCAATAAAGTACCAACCCATATGACCAGATAAGCCATGGAGGAACGAAGTAAATTTCGTTTTCTGGGATCAAGTTGTGGAACTATAGCCAGCAGCAATGCAATTCCAATAGTCATACCAGGCATCATCCACAATACAGTTGCTCTACCGCTAAATCCGTTGGCTACTCCATTTGCATCCCAGTGAGTGGCGAATTGCTCGCCTGCGGGTAACTGTCCCATTGCCCAGATACTTAAAGCCAACATGATCCCGATCATGATCAGGCTAACCAGTAATCCTTTGAATATCATTGTTAGTCTCCTTTTGGTGTATTTACTCCATCGACCCAAAAAGTGTTTACGGTTTTTGGATAAGTTGATGGATCCAGAAATAATTAATACTCAAAACACTGATTTAATCAGCATTTTGAGTGTCGTTAGAAAATATCGCCATTACTGCTGCGACAGCGTCCTCTGCCGCGCCAGAATTAAGACGATAGCGTATCTCGGTTCCATGGCGTTCTGCATGAACCAGTCCAGCCGCTTTTAAGGTTTTTAGATGCGCGGTTAAGCTTGGCCATGCCATGTCAAATGGTTCCAGCAGTGCGCCGGAAGTCAATGGACCATCACGAAGCATTTTAAGAATTTGCCGTCTCACCGGGTGGGCTAAAGCTTTGAAAGTATTGTTCATGAAACTTTATTAGGACAAAAACTAATTAGAGTCAAGGCTAAATAAAGGTACCGGAGTATTGCTTCTCATACCCGATAATGTTATAGAATATAGCGCAGATTAACTTTCGGGGCAAAGACTAGTAACTAGCAACCCTGATAGATAAAGGGGTCGGCTATGAAAAGATCTTTGATTTTACTGTATGGAATCGTATCTTATTTTTTGGGTGTTATTGGGTTAGCGTGTATTATTTTAGCTTTGGCCGGTCTCATGCCTTATGGGTTCGGGCTAGCCGGAAAAGGCGCAAGCGTAGATCCCATTTTATGGAATAGCGTGTTGGTTATTATTTGGGGTGTAATACACACAATTATGGCTAGGCCGAGTTTTAAGCGCGCCCTAACAAAAGTTATCCCCGAAGCAGCTGAGCGATCCACGTATATTCTTGTAGCAGGTATAACAAGCGTTGCATTGATAGCTTTTTGGCAAGCTATTCCGGGTCAGGTTTGGTACATTGAAGCGAGCGGTATTGCCAATATATTATGGGGAGTTTTTGTTTTTGGCTGGGTTTTTCTTTTGGGCGCAACATTTGCTATCAATCATTTTGACTTATTCGGATTAAGACAAGTGTTCCTCAATTTTAGAAACAAACCCCGCCCACCTTTACAATTCACAAAACGCGCCATGTATAAATATATTCGCCACCCCATCCAAACAGGTGTGTTGATTGGTGTTTGGGCTACGCCGACTATGACAAAAACACAGATAGTTTTGAGCATAGGCTTCACTATCTACATTTTCATAGGTTTATGGTTTGAGGAGCGCGATTTAATATCCGAGCACGGTGAAGAGTATTTACAATACAAAAAAGAGGCTGGCAGCGTTATTCCAAAATTTAAGTAATGGACAATAAACAAACAGTATTGGTAACCGGTGCTTCGGGGTTTATTGCCAAGCATTGTATAATCAAATTACTGAATGAGGGCTATAAAGTTCGCGGATCTGTACGTTCCAAGGATAAGGCGAACAGTGTTAGCCAAGCCCTTGCCGGGCATTGTGATGTTAGCGATTTGTCATTTGTTGAACTAGATCTGATGTCTGATGCTGGTTGGGCAGAGGCGGTCGATGGCTGCTCTTTCGTGCAACATGTGGCCTCACCATTTCCATCATCAGAGCCAGATAATGAAGATGATCTGATCATTCCAGCCCGTGAGGGTGCGTTAAGGGCAATGAAGTTTGCTGCCGCTGCCGGTGTTAAGCGAGTGGTGTTGACCTCGTCAATGGCGGCCATTGCCTATGGTGATCAGACCCGCGAAGCTGGGCCATTTACTGAAAAAGATTGGACAAATACTAAAAGCGATATTGGTGCGTATATAAAGAGCAAAACAATCGCTGAGCGCGCGGCTTGGGAGTTTATGAAAACCGATATGGCCGGTGATATGCAGTTATCGGTAATAAACCCCGGCGGGGTATTAGGGCCGCTTGTTGATAATACTTGGTCTAGCTCTGGTGAAATTGTTCGCAAACTTTTGCGCCGTGAAATGCCAGCATGCCCGCGAATTGCATTTGCAATGATTGATGTTCGCGATGTGGCTGATGCCCATTTTGAGGCAATGATCCGTCCCGAAGCTGCTGGTGAGAGGTTCTTGCTAGCCACTGATTCTGCTTGGATGGTTGATGTATCAAAAGCTCTGAAGAAGAGCGATTATAACACCCCAACAGGAAACTTACCTAATTTCATGGTGCGGTTAATTGCAATATTTGATAAAACAATTCGCCTTGTTTCCCGTGATTTGGGCAAAAAAACTCCCATTTCCAATAAAAAGCTACGCAAAGTCTTGCAAATTGAACCACGTGATTTAGAGGAAATGAGCGTTTCAATGGCCGACAGCATGGTGAAATATAAAGTGCTTTAACCCATTTTACTGAGGCTATGTCTCGAAAGAATCAGCCTCTTCTGAAATTGCATCCACCGTAACATCACTAGCTGAAGCACGGTCTGGCTTAATCTGAGGAGCAGGCTTCTTCCACACTGATAGTTTGGAGCCAACCTTGTCGTAAAATCCCGGAACGTACTTTTCTAAATCAACAATGAAATTGGTCAGCTGCGTGAACCTTGCGCCGGCTCTTATTGACATAAAGACGTGAAAGCTACGAAGAGTCTTACCTTCATCAATAACACCCGCATCTTCTTGCAGCGCAGAAAGCGGGAACTGTGTATCTTCCCTAGTACCCAACCAGTTCAGTCGAATGAATATGTTTTCAACATCTGTAGTTTTGATCTGTCTAAGCAACCAATTTAGTCGCGCTTTTGAAGACTTCCTGTCTTCTGGTGCTCGCAGGGTCATCCCAATATCAAAGGAACGACGTGCCATGTCTGCGGTGATTTCGAGCGGTGCTGCAGCATTAGGAATATCAAACGAGCTATGTAGCTGTTTATTTTCCCGCATTAATGTGAGTCCGTCTTTCAAGCGAAGGCTGGGGTTTTTAGCGTATTTACGGCCTAGTCGTTCTGTGACGTGCGCTTTAGTCAGTCGACTGAGAATAAGTGATAAATCTTTGGTTTCCTGATACCAGGCTCCAATGCCAGCTAAAGCATCATCAGATTTCGCAGGAATAGTGCTGCCACTAGAAACCAATTTGTTGATACTGGACCATTCACTAGGCATCCTGTCAAAGCCCTTAACTCCCGCACTTTCGTGGCTAAGAAAGCGGCGTAATTCGTTCAGCAAATATAGTTGGTTATCGTCCTTCACAGAGCCTTGGCTGATGAGCAGATCAGCTGCCGTAAGAATTTTCATCCATGACCAATGGTAGACTGGTATTTTAGATCGACTTTTTCGAACGCTTTCGATCGGGTGATGAAGGGGTGATGTTGCGAATTGATTAGACAAGGTGATTACACAATCTATATTATTCTCTTTAGCTATTGCCCTGTAGCGCTCAATTTGACCCTCGTCTAACTGGTTACTACCGACCTTTGCTTCGATCAAGGCCTTCCACTCTCGCTTTCCAATTTTCAGTACGATCATCCCATCAGGCCGATCTTTTGTGTCTTTCTTCTGTTTTTTGAAAACAACTTCCGTGAATGCTGATATCTCAGCACTCTTACCCACCTTTTGATTAACTGTCGCCAAAAGCTCTGCTCCCAGCTGCCTCACCTTGGTCAGTGAAGCCAGCACAATTGATGTTGTACGCCCTTCCTTTGATGTCATTGAAAGGACAGGAAATAAGCGAGCCTGTTCTCCTTGGTGAAGATATGAGGGTCGCTGGTCGATCATGTCTTTATCCTTTTTCCCTGCTGGCGGACGATATTTTATTAAATACACTATATTGCAACTATCGCATGAGGCAAGTTTTGGCCTTGTTCAGATGTAAGAAACAGGTACAGATAGCGGCAAGTTTTGCTGGAGGACTATCTATGCGTATTGCTGTTTTAGTGCCAATTATAGTTTTTATGTTGATACTGGCCGGTATTGGTTATGTAGCGGTGTTTGAAAAACCGCCAGTGCCGGGAAAGATGTTACCGAAAACTCCGCAAACAATCATCATCGGCATGGCTGAATTAACCGATGCTCTAACCAATGCGCCTTGGGTGTCGCCGGGGCTATCCGGCAAAGCGTTATACAAGATCGGTTTTCGAACTTGCCCTGATTGCATCAATTATGAGATGACTGAATTTGCCGATTTGCACAAAGCAAATATTGATACACGGGTAATTGTCTATGCTAGGCGCGGACAAACTGGAGCCGTTGAAGAAGCTATTGTTGCCGATCTGGCTTGCACTCGTAATTGGTCAATCTTTACCCGCTGGATGGAAGATGTGCCAGAGGCTTATGCAGAAATTTATGGAAAACCTCCAGCAGTAAACAGCAATAAGCAACGTGCTGCTTGTCTGGAATGGGGGCGAATAGTGCGTGACCGCGTGGCAAATGTAATGCAGCAAAATGGTTGGCCTATGGAAGTGCCGGCATTGTTTTGGCGGGCGCAAAATGGCGATTGGCGGGTGTTCTTGGGCGATGATAAGCGCGCCAAAAGAATTATTCGCAAAGAACTTGGCGTTCCTAGAAAACAATAGATCAGGATTATAGACATGGACACGCCGATCAAAACTTGGCGAGAACTAGTAGCCAGTAAGAAATTATTTCACGATCCGGCGCAAGAACGGGCGGCGCAAATGTTGACCCTATTACAGGCAAGATTGCAAAATTGGCAGCCTCGCAAAAAGCCAAAATTGTTTGGGCGAACTGCACCACAGCCAAAGGGTATTTATTTGTATGGCGAGGTTGGCCGTGGCAAATCCATGTTGATGGATATGTTTTATTCCTTGGCGCCAGTTAACAAAAAGAGCCGGGTTCATTTTCAAGATTTTATGCAAATTATTCATCGTCAAATTTCCAGATGGCGAGAGATGGACGAACCGAGCAGGCGCAAGCACCCCAATTTTGTTAGAGGAGCAGATGATGATCCAATAGCATCGGTTGCCAAAGGAATTTTTGCCGAAGCACATTTAATTTGTTTTGACGAGTTTCAGGTATCCGACATTACTGATGCAATGTTGTTATCACGTTTGTTCGAGCATTTGTTCGCGCTTGGAATTGTCATGGTTGCTACATCGAACCGCCCACCGGAGGGGCTGTATAAAGACGGTCTGAACCGGCAGCGGTTTTTACCTTTTATATCATTATTGAACCAGCGGCTTGATGTGTTGGATT
This sequence comes from Robiginitomaculum sp., assembly GCA_021647805.1. Classification (GTDB taxonomy): domain Bacteria; phylum Pseudomonadota; class Alphaproteobacteria; order Caulobacterales; family Maricaulaceae; genus Robiginitomaculum_B. Next base: position 2,714 of record JAKITZ010000007.1, on the reverse strand, counting down.
TAGCTGCTGATCGCGATTATCGCCAAGATGGTTTGCGTAAAGCAGAGCTTTATATCACGCCCTTGGGTGCGCAGGCTGATCGAACAATAGATGCGATTTGGCAAAAAATAATTGTTGGTGGTAAGGCTTATTCGCGCAAATTTATTGTTCTTGGACGCGAGCTTGAATTTGAAAATACTTTTGGCGGGGCGGTTCGGTTATCTTTTCCTGAAATATGCGATCGGGCTTTGGCAGCGGTAGATTATCTCGAATTCGCCAAACAGTTTCACACGGTATTATTGGAAAATGTTCCGGTTCTGGCCGCTGAAAACCGTAATCAGGCCAAGCGGTTTGTAATGCTGATAGATGCTCTTTATGAGGCGCGGGTAAAATTGATCATCAGTGCAGATGCCGAGCCAGAAGAATTATACCAAGGCGGCGATGGCAGTTTTGAATTTGCCAGATGTGCGTCTCGCTTGCAAGAAATGCGCAGCCATAATTGGGCGCAAATGTCGCATGGCGGTAAAGGCTTAGTGGTTTAGTTTTAGCGGGTGTAACTTTTTGTTTCACCTCCGCCCGTCACACCAGTTTCGTCATTTATCGCTGGTTGATAAGTAAATAATGAGCCTGCTAATAGTTTGGGAATTATTCTGGCAATAAGACTATAGTTTGCATCTGTATATTGTCAGTAACCTCACTTCTTGTATAGTGACGAGGTGAAATTTCAATCAGAGTAAAATCTTATGATCAATTTTGATGCCTTACGCGCCGCAAGGACTAAAACCACCCCTTTCACCTATATTGTAGGAGAAGGTGTCGTGACCAGCGAGGAAGCATCTGATGTGCGTCGGGATTATCCTGATATCAAAAAAACTGGTTATTTACCTTTGTCCAAGCTGACCGTGGCGGGACGGTTTGCCGATCTGATCACTGATCTTCAATCGGCCGAACTGGCAGATATTCTATCTGATAAATTGAATTTGGAGCTACGCGACAAACCGCGCATGATTACGGTGCGTAAAATTTCCAAACTCGGTGATGGACGAATCCATAGTGACAGTGTTTCAAAAATCTGCACCATGCTAATTTATTTGAATGATAATTGGAATGATAATGCCGGTGGTGCCATTCGCGTACTTAACGGTGAACATGACATGGATGATTTTGCTGAGGAAGTATCACCCCTTTCTGGCAATGCTTTTGCTTTTGCCAGATCCGACACAAGCTGGCACGGCCACCCGCCTTTTGCCGGAGAACGCTACGTGATACAGGTGACATTTTTGATCAATCAAGCAGCGCTCGACCGCAAAGAAAAAAACGGTAGCATGCAATTATTTTTGAAGAAACTGAACCCGTTTGAGGGCAAAAGAAAAAGCTAAGAGTCTAATTCGAACCAAACCCACGCCCAAGAACCAGGGTCAGCACTGCGCTCATGTAAACAAAAATGGTGCGTTGCGAATGTTTGCTGGCGGGGTTAGTTATACAACATATTTAATGATTCTTGTGCCTTAAGCAACATTACCTTGAAATTGGAGAACAAAATGGCTCGTAAAAAAATTGCCCTTATCGGCGCCGGCATGATCGGTGGAACTTTGGCTCATATCGCTGCCCGTGAGGAATTGGGCGATGTGGTGATGTTTGATATTTTTGCTGGCCCCGCCCAAGGTAAAGCCCTTGATTTATGCCAAGCAACCACGGTTATGGGCAAAGACAGCACCTTAAAAGGCACTGATGATTATGCCGATATTGCCGGCGCAGACGTGGTGATCATCACCGCCGGTTTCCCGCGTAAGCCGGGCATGAGCCGCGACGATCTGGTTTCCAAAAACCTCGGCGTGATTAAACAAGTTGCCGCTGGTATTAAGCAATACGCACCAAAAGCGTTTGTGATCTGTATCACCAATCCGCTGGACGCGATGGTTTGGGCATTACAGAAATTCTCCGGTCTGCCGCCACGTAAAGTTGTCGGCATGGCTGGCGTACTGGATAGCTCGCGGTTTCGTTACTTTTTAGCCGAAGAGTTCGGAGTATCGGTCGAAGACGTAACTGCATTTGTTCTGGGTGGTCATGGTGATACCATGGTGCCGTTGATCCGTTATTCTACTGTTGCCGGCATACCGTTGCCGGACATGATCAAAATGCGCTGGACAACCCAAGAAAGAATTGATGCAATCGTTGATCGCACCCGCAAAGGTGGCGGCGAGATCGTTGGTTTGCTAGGTAATGGCTCGGCCTATTACGCGCCAGCAGAAAGCGCGATCGAGATGGCAAAATCATACCTGAAAGATAAAAAACGGGTACTTCCATGTGCGGTGCGTCTTGCTGGTCAAATTGCCGGTGTCCGTGGTCTTTATGTTGGTGCGCCAGCAATTATTGGCGCTAAGGGTGTCGAAAAAGTCTTGAACATTCGCCTGAACAAAACCGAACGCGAAGGCTTCTTGCACTCAGTAGCCGCCGTTGAAAGCCTGATGGAAGATTGCAAAGGCATGGACGCTGATCTGAAGGATTAACCGCCAAAGATCTCATTTCAAGTTTGGTTTGTCTTATCCCGGTTTATATCTGCCACCTAAGAAACAGAATCTGCAATTGCCCCTTGCTTTTCATGCGAAATAGTTGATCATCTTCATTCCGCTCAAATTGCCAAATTTTGGGAATTGTAACCCACAGCGCGTTATTGTACGTGTCACGGGTGCGGCCTTTCAGAAAGATGGACCATGGCCAAAGGTAAGAATTCA
>JAKITZ010000230.1 GCA_021647805.1 Robiginitomaculum sp. | reverse complement strand
GATATTTTTTAATCAAGCCAAAATTGCAGCAAAAGGCATAACCCAAATAGCCGCAGTAATGGGTTCGTGTACTGCTGGCGGGGCGTATGTTCCGGCAATGGCCGATGAGACAGTAATTGTAAGAGGTACTGGAACAATATTTTTGGCCGGGCCGCCATTGGTAAAGGCTGCTACCGGAGAAGTAATTTCCGCAGAAGACCTAGGCGGAGCCGATGTGCATGGACGTAATTCCGGCGTGGTGGATCATGTTGCCAATGATGATCATCATGCTTTGCAAATCGTTCGTAGTATTGTGGGTAATCTTGCGCCGGCGAATAGAATTGAAAATACTAATTCGTACCAAGAACCATCTTATGATGTATCAGAGTTAAACGGCATTATTCCGGCAGATGTGCGCGAGCCGTATGATGTGCGCGAAGTTATTGCCCGTTTGGTTGATGGTTCCGAATTTGACGAGTTCAAGAAACTATTCGGTACAACGCTTATCACCGGCTTTGCTAAAATTTATGGCCAGCGTGTAGGTATTTTGGCCAATAATGGTGTGTTGTTTTCCGAAAGCGCGCAAAAGGCTGCGCACTTTATTGAGCTTTGTTGTCAACGAAATACACCCTTAGTTTTCTTGCAAAACATCTCCGGCTTTATGGTCGGTGGCAAATACGAAGCTGGCGGTATTGCCAAGCACGGAGCCAAAATGGTGATGGCGGTTGCTTGTGCCAAAGTGCCAAAGTTTACAATTGTTATTGGTGGTTCTTATGGTGCCGGCAATTATGGCATGTGTGGACGGGCGTATTCTCCGCGCCTGTTGTTTATGTGGCCAAACTCGCGCATTTCGGTAATGGGCGGCGAACAGGCGGCCAGTGTTTTGGCAACAGTTACCCGTGATGCAAAAGAACGGCGCGGCGAAGAATGGTCGGCAAAAGACGAAGAAGCATTTAGACAACCGATTCTTGAAAAATACGAGATTGAGGGTTCGCCATATTACTCAACCGCACGATTGTGGGACGACGGAATTATCAAACCGGCTGATACCCGCCGTATTTTGGGGCTGTCACTGGCTATGAGTAAAAATTCTCCGGTTGAAGAAACAAAATTCGGTGTGTTTAGAATGTAATAACCGATTGTATCGGTAGGAGTTGCGACTATGAATAAAGTAAATGATATTACCATTGTTAAGTATTTTGCATTGCTGGTTATTTTTGGATTATTAGCTGCTTGCTCTACGAAGCCTGCCTCATCGCAGGAACAATTCATGGATAATTTAAGAGAAATTTGCGGCAAATCATTTGCTGGAAAACTGGTGAGCTCTGATGATGTTGATCACGATATGGCAAAATTACCGATGGTAATGCAAGTGGCTGCTTGTTCTGATGCCGAGATTCGCATTCCGTTTCATGTCGGCGATAACCGCTCTCGTACATGGGTAATAACCAAGACTGGCGATGGATTGCGCCTAAAGCATCAACACAATCATAAAGACGGCCATGAGGATAAGGTTAGCCAATATGGTGGCGATACGATCGTCGACGGCACGGCATCACGTCAGGAGTTCCCGGTTGATCAGTTTTCCAAGGACTTATTCATGACAGAAGGTCTGGATGTTTCGATTACAAATGTTTGGGCAGTGGAAATTACCAAAGATATTTATGCCTATGAGTTGCGCCGTAAAAATCGCTTTTTTCGGGTAGAATTTGATTTAAGCAAACCGGTTGCCGCACCGCATGATCCGTGGTGAATCAAAAACTAGGTTTTGTTTGTGAGTAAATTAAATGACCGGATTTCCTTTTGAAATAAGCGCCACTGAAGGCAAAGCCCGCACCGGAGTTTTGCGAACTTCTCGAGGTGATATTCGCACTCCGGCGTTTATGCCGGTTGGAACGGCGGCAACGGTAAAAGCTTTGACCATGGATCAGGTCAAAGAAACTGGTTCCGATATTATTTTGGGTAACACCTATCACTTAATGTTGCGACCAGGTGCCGAGCGAGTGAAGAGCTTTGGTGGTTTGCACAAGTTTTCAACTTGGCAAGGGCCAATATTGACCGATTCTGGTGGTTTTCAAGTATTTTCATTAAGCCAACTGGCCAAGAAATCCGAACAGGGCGTGGTGTTCCAAAGTCATATTGATGGCTCTAAACATAATTTAACACCAGAACGCAGTATTGAAATACAAGCTGATCTACTTGGTGCAGATATTTCAATGCAGTTCGATGAATGTACTAAACATCCGGCAACTCATGAAGAGGCCGAAACTTCTATGGAGCTGTCTTTGCGCTGGGGTGCTCGCTCAAAAGCAGCTTTTGGCGAGCGTAAAAAACAAAACCTGTTTGGTATTGTTCAAGGCTCTGTATACCCAGATTTACGTAAACGCTCGGCAGAGATTTTGATCGATCAAGGATTTGACGGCTTTGCTATTGGCGGGCTGGCGGTTGGCGAGGGGTTCGATCAAATGTGCGAAGTGCTCGATTATACGCCGGACTTTTTACCCGATGACAGGCCGCGTTACCTTATGGGGGTTGGCAGGCCTTTGGACATAATAGAGAGCGTCGCCAGAGGTGTAGATATGTTCGATTGTGTAATGCCAACACGAGCCGGAAGACACGGCCAAGCATGGTGCGATTATGGCTCTTTTAATTTGAAGAACGCCCGTTTTCGTGACGACCATGAACCATTACTGGCTGAGTTGAATTGCCCGGCTTCGCAAGATTATTCACGGGGCTATATCCATCATTTGGTTAAGTGTGGTGAAACACTTGGTTCAATATTACTTTCATGGCACAATATTGCTTATTATCAATACCTTATGCAAAGAATACGAAGTGCTATTGCCGCCGGTAACTTTGAGGAGTTGCGCAAGGAAATAGCGGATAAAACTGCTAATGGATTGCCGTGAGTGATATTGCGCTTCGGGATTTCTTTTAAAGTCCGGCGCGCCTTAGAGGTTTTTTGCTAGGCGATCGATATTCCGGGTCAGGTTTTGGCTTGGGGCCTTGTAACACCTTTGGCGAAACCGGTGGTAAGCATCCAATACCAAGCGCATAGCCTTTTAAGAACGCTTGCCGCCTGCGCCCATCACCAAATTGTTGATCATAACGTTTTCTGGCGGCGTTAGCACCGCTGGCAGCTCTGATAATTCCACTAAATGGGATTAAGCCCGAAGAGGTAGAGCGCACAACGTCCAATGTCGTGTCGGAGGCAAGGTCTGCTCGTTTTTGCCTTTTGCTTAGTTCAATCACCTCATCATCAGCATCAAGTTCGTTTAACGCGCCCTTTAATATATAAAGCTCTCGGGCAATGGCGGCGCAACTTGGTCGTGGCGAAGCCTGATATATATAGGCCAAATCTTCTAATGCTTGTGGTGCAACGGGACGGCGAAAATTAAAATCATCAAGCGGCGCAGTGGCGGCAGTTGCTAACGATGTGCCGGCGGTTTGGGCTTTTTGTCTGCGTGTTTTGTCGTTATTTAAGGTGCGTGGTCTGACTTGTGATCTAGTTTGCGG
>JAKITZ010000229.1 GCA_021647805.1 Robiginitomaculum sp. | reverse complement strand
TGTCTGCCCGATCAAAACCTGCTAATAAGGGCTTATTTATAATTGACCCTCTTAATTTATCCGCTTTTTGCTCTAAGGCTCCGCTTGGGACATGACTTGACCATAACTCCAAAGCTTTGTGAATTGCTGTACCGCGTTCACTAGCGCCCGGAGCTTTGCCGACATCGTCCAGTGCCGAAAGTCGCAAAACCTTTTGGCCGTAAATGGCAAATGGATTGCGAATCAAAACTTTAATTCTGGTAACAGAAAGCTCTGTTGGGCGTTTTGAAACTGGTGGTTTCGGTTCAGGCTGCTTGGCAGGGTGGAATTGTTCAATTTTCCAGATAGCCCGAGCAATTTTCAAATAGTCTGTGTTTGGACGCAGCAATTCTTTGCGTGCAACATCGCCAATGGCAGCATCGGTTAGGGTATTAAGTCGCCAAATCCACCTAGATGCAATAGTTGGCGAGCCATCGCGCCTAGCGGCTCTGGTCATGATAACTTGTTGTTTGCAGGCTAATTCGCAAAAATCATGAGCTGATAGCCCTAGCCGGAGTTCGGGGTCAGGAAGGTTCATTTGTTTTATTAAATTACGCGATAAAAACGGATTAGCCTTGGTAATTGCCGGCCAAACACCCTCATCAAGTCCACCAAGCAAGATTAAGTCCGCGCTTTGCTGGCGGGCTTCTAATGGCCCTAAGATACGAATTCTGCCACCCTTTGCTTGCTGTGGGCGCACGGAAACCTGCGAGGCGAAAACCTTAAAACAACGAGCATATTCATCAAAGCTAATTTCTTCGATCGGTTTACTATCTTCTATCAAAGAGCGAAATAAAGAACTGGCCATCTCGCCACCTTTACCTCGCCAAAGCACCTGCCAGATAATGTTTCGGTTGCTGCCAAATCCTCAATCAATTTGGCATGTAAAGAGGCAAATTCGGAGAAACCGGCTTTTTTACTAATTTCATTAACTTGGAAAACATCGTTCAAGTTCTGTAACAAATCAGCAATTTGCTGGTTATTTTTGTGATCGCTTTTTTGAATAATTTCTATTAAATTACTAAGATCCTGATGCTTTCTTATACCTCGAAAGAAAGTTATTTCCATCTTCCTGATCAAAGGCAGTATCTCTTTGCGATTTTTGCCAAGCCCGGTTAACGGGTGAACAAGTAAGGCCAATAATATTGCCGGATCAGCCGGATCAGCCCACAAATCCAGTACTAGTCTAATATATATGCCTGTTGGATCCTCGCTAAGCGGCACACCGGCGCTATCATCGATATCTATTGACCAGCGTTGTAAGGCGGCTCTAACTCTTCTGGCCAAGGCTCTGTCTGGTGTCACCAGCATTGCTGTTTTTGTTGGGTGTTCCAGTGTTTCGCGAATAGCCAAAGCTATGACCAAGGCTTCTTCGTCTTGGGTTTCGGCTTCGATCAATGCTAACCCATCAAGCGCATCATGCATTAACTGCTCGGTGCTCATCTTGAATGTTTTGCCTATATTGGCTAACCGATCCAGCCAGTCTGAAGTGATATCAGCCGGCGTTAGTGCTTCATTGATTATCCTGCGTCGTCGCTTTAGGCCAAGATCAACACTTACTTGCGGCCATTGTCTCACTGTATCTCGTGTTGCAGAAAGTCTACGTAATAATTTGCTCATTCCGAATTGTGGGTGTCCGGGAGTTCTGGCTACTTGCTCCCACGCCTTATCATCAAGATCCTGATCAAGTCCGGGCAATACCACGCAACCATTTGGTAATGCCGATACCACTTGCAACAAATTAGCTGTGGCTTTTTGTGATCCTGTTGACCCGGCGGCAATTACGTTTTTGTGTGTTGGGTTTTTAGTCCATTGCTCGGACAAAGCATCAAGCATTTTTGAACGCCGTAATGCCGGATCAATAAGCCCTAAAGCTCGTAATTCCTGTGGCCAATAGGTATTGATAATTTCTAAAAACCTAGCAGCATTTTGAATGTGTTGCGGTTGGCCTTGCAGGAAAGTTTGAAATTCCTCGGTGGCGAATGAGAAATCATCTATCCCCTCATGAGCAGCAGTATCAAGCAGGCTAGCAATCGCCGAAGCCTCAGCCAAAGCGGCGGTTAATGAGACCGGTTGCTCGCTGATTTTTGCGCGATGCATAACAATCCGTGCCAAGGAAAAAACCCTAGCATTTGCAGATATTTCCGGTGCGATATCTAATGGTATATGTCCGGCAACAAATGGCGGTTCATCAGCATCTACATCACCGATTGGCAAAATTTGCGGTAGTAGCACTGCTTTATTATCACCGGTTAATTGTAAGAATGCCGCAGATAAAGAACGAACAGACCTCCTTGTTGGAGTAAGAACAATAGTGTCGTGCAAAGCAAATGGATCAGAACTTTCTTTGATTGCCGCCAATATGCCTTTGGCCAACACTATTTGAAAATCTTCACCTGAGGGAATAGTGAATACCCGTGGGCCGGTTTGGTCAAGAAAGCTGCTTTTATTGATCATTTGCCCTCGCTTTTATTGCCTGCTCTGCCAGTAAGAGACTCTGCGGATCACCAACATGCATCCATAAGCCTTGTAATTCTACACCATATAGACGTCTTTGTCGTAATGCTTTGTCCCAAAATAAATTGGTTGAGAATTTTTCAACACTAAATTCACGCAATAGTTCCGGATCAAAAATTTGTATTCCGGCATAATAATAATCACTGGTTTCGCCGGCTTTTCTTCGCTGTAAGCGGCCATCAGGCTGCATATGAAAATCACCATCAGTATCTAGCCCCAAACAATTATCCCGTCTGGCCAGCAACAATACCGCCAGTGCATCAGGGTTTTGAGATTTTTTTTCGGCCAAATCCTGCAAAGCATTGTCATGACCTTGCCATAGAGTATCAACATTCATCACAAAAAACGGTTGTTTTCCGAGGTGTTCTGCCGCCAGTACCAACCCGCCACCGGTTTCAAGCAATAGATCGCGTTCATCGGAGATATGAATTTTCGGGTTAGTGGTTCTTGCTGTTAAATGCTCCTGCATCTGATCGGCAAAGTGATGAATATTAACCACCGCTGTTTTTACGCCAGCTTGTTGCAATCTATCAAGTTGATGATCCAGCAATGTCTTTCCTGCCACTTTGACCAAAGCTTTTGGGCGGCTGTCAGTAAGAGGACGCATACGGGTACCTTTACCTGCCGCCGCGATCATAGCGTATTCTGGGTAGATCATTTTGCGTCCCTGTTTGGCAAAAGTGGAAATAAAATCTCGGCCACAGGCTGTAACTCAGGTGTGGACAGATTAGCCAAGAAATGTTTTTCGACCCGTGGTAATAATTCCAGATAATGTTGTTTATTATCGCGCTTGGCCAAGCGAACAAAAATACCAAGTATTTTTGCCGCTCTTTGCGCCCCTAATATGTGGTAGCTTTTGGTAAATTCAGCCAGATCAGTTAATTTTGCTTGTTCGACAAAACTTACGATCAATGGCTGTTCCAGCTCGACACTTACATCTCGCCGCGCATCTTGTAACAAACTCACTAAATCATAGGCTGGGTGGCCAAAAACTG
>JAKITZ010000006.1 GCA_021647805.1 Robiginitomaculum sp. | reverse complement strand
CTAGGTTTAGCGTTAATTCTCTGTGACTTCGTACCGAAGCAATAGATCTTATCGATAATCTTGATGAAAACTCTTTAGATGAATACGCGGCGTATCGCTCTTTGTACGAACAGGCTAGAGACAATGCTATTCGTGATGGAGTGATTGACATTGACGACTTACCCGACTTTGATGAATTTGATGATGATTATTAGGATTTAGCTATGTTTTTTCGAATTAGTAGTTTTTTATCGGCAATATTGGCTCTCTGGATCATCTCAGCGGACGCAAAAGCAGGGCCAATTGAAGAAGCATTTGTACAGCAACAAGCCTTCGCAGGGCTAGAAATATTACAAGACAAATATATTGGCGAAACTGAAAAGAATGTAGCTTTTGGCAAGTTTATAGATAGCGTTATTGATAGCAGAAAGGTGGCGCGTTTTGTTCTTGGTAAATATGCTAGAGGTCTTGATTCTGCGGTTTTTGATGATTTCAAGCATGCTTTTGATGCTTATGCCAAAAATATATACCAAGATAATTTAACCAAATTTGGTGGCGAAAGCCTCATAGTTACCGGCTCTATTGATCGCAAACCCGGCGATGCAATCGTCAACACAATTATATCCGGCGGAGCATTAGAAAAACCACTAAATGTACGTTGGAGAGTGCGTACCAAAGACGGAATTAGCAAAATTATTGATCTCGAAGCATTTGGTATCTGGCTGGCCGTGCAACAACGTAGTGAAATAACTTCTTATATTGCAAACAATGGTGGCAAGGTCAAAGCTGCAACCAACATGTTGCAAAAGCGCGTTGCAAATTAACTGTTAAAGCGGAACGCTCGGCAGGTTTTCCCATAATCCAATTAACGCACCTATTGTGATTGCCACACCCGGCAAGACTGAACCAAAAAAGAAAAACACCAAACCGAACCGCGCAGAATTTGTCGGACTTTTAAGTTGATTAGTAATGTCTCCTTTAAGTCCGAGTATAATATAGCGGCTTAATGACAACACCATTGTCCAGCCCATAATGCAAGGCCGCATGGTGGGCTATGTCGATATATTTATGTGCTTGACCTTCCTTTGAGCTTAGCATGGAGCGCCATTTCCAAACACCGGTGAGCAATGCTGCCAGAAAATAAAATGTCGCAAAGAATAACGCTACATGCAAAGCAGGCGGCAGTTCTGTAAAGGTCATTATGTATCTTTCGAAAAGGTTTGCTGTTGCCAAGTAATAATATCCCGCCAAAAAGTTTCACGATGTTCATTCATGATCATGTGGCCAATACCCTTATATAAAATCAACCGGCTATTGGGCAGGTTCTGCTGCAAGCGCATGGTTTGCTCATGAGGAATTACTGAATCAAACTCTCCTGCTACAATCAAAATTGGTTGTTTAATTTTGGGAATTTGCTGCCAAATGTCCACATCACGAATCCCGGCAAAAAAAGCGATCAACTGATCCTGATCTTGCGTTCTGGCGTACTTTCGCATCAACCGCAAAGCTTCTTTACTTGGCTCATCGGCAAGAAACATTTTGCGGTCATAAGCAAACATCGAAGCGGTCTTTGCATGCAACCACGGCCACCTGGTGGTTAGCCAAGAGATAATGCGCAGCGCCGTTGGGCCGAATATTCCTAGTTTTTCTTTGCGAGCCATAAGCTGCATATCACCTTCAAGCCCGTTCCAGTGACCATCGGCAAAGCCACCAACGCTAATCACGCCTCGAACTTGTTTTGACTTATGCAAAGCAAGGCATAATCCAGCAAATCCACCAGTAGAGTGGCCAACGACGATGACATCTCGATTTGGTAGAACTTGATCCAAAATTGCACCGTTTAGGCGGTTAAATATATCTGGAATTACATCAGAGGCAGTAAAGCCATCTGACCCTTGCGCGGGCGAATGAACCGGCAAAGCAACTGATATCCAAGGAGTTGTATTTGCAAAATCCTCTGGCATCAACGGTTTCCAAAATGCCGGCGTAACCGCAATTCCATGTATGAATAGCCAAACCGGCCCTGCTCGATCGTCTAAACCAGCCGGATGCTCAAAGGCTAGGCTATGGCCATCTATTTTGACACTTGATCGAATAATTTTTATTTGCGAGTTATTGCTCATCTTTCATTTGTGCGCTAATTTTAAGCGTTGGTTTACTCGCCTTTGGAAGGATCATTGATGCTACCAACTAAACCAGAAGATAAACTCAAGCTTTTGGCGCGCAAACAGCCACGCCAGCAACGCTCTATAAAATTGGTGGAGGCCATATTACAGGCTGCTGCTCGTGTTTTGGAAGATGAAACAATCCCCTTTACCACCAACCATATAGTCCAAAAGGCCGAGGTTAGCATCGGATCTCTTTACCAATACTTCCCCAGCTCTGATGCAATTATGGCAAGCCTGATCGAAGCCCACGTACAAGAAGAACGTGAAGCTGCGCAAAAGGTTTTGCAAAATACCCATAAAGATAAGAGCGATATATTGCGCAAGCTGGTAATAACATTTGTCGCCGCACACCAGTTCTTACTGCGAAATTGCACGCGCTTGCCCCCGCGTTTGGATTACAAAACCATCTGGACAGCTACCGTGACGAACAAGCAGCTTTAATTGCCAAGCATCTAGGCTTTACAGTTCAATCAGTACAAATGTCGGCAATGGCGGTAGAAGGCGTGGTTTTGTCCACCTTGAGCAATGATTATAAGCGTTTAAGCTGCCCTGGTTTCATCGAGCAATTATACGCTATTGCAATGGCACCATTAAGAGTACAAGCGCCGTCATAAATTCTTAACGCAGTAAATCATTGATCGCGGTTTTGGCTCTGGTTTTTGCATCAACTGTTTTGACAATTACTGCACAAGCCAAAGATGGCCCACCTTTGGGGTCTGGCAATGTACCTGGAACTACTACTGAATATGGCGGGACTCTGCCGTAAATTATCTCGCCGGTTTCACGGACAACTATTTTAGTACTTTTGGTGATAAACACCCCCATAGCCAGTACCGAGCCTTCACCAACAAACACACCCTCGACCACTTCACTACGCGCACCAATAAAACAATTGTCCTCGATGATCACTGGGTCAGCTTGTAATGGTTCTAGCACTCCGCCAATTCCTGTTCCGGCAGAAATATGACAATTTGCCCCCACTTGCGCGCAAGAACCAACCGATGCCCACGTATCGATCATGGTTCCAGCGCCAACATAAGCACCCATATTTACAAAAGAAGGCATTAACACCACGTTTGGGGCGATATAAGCACCAAAGCGTACATTTGCTGGCGGAACCATGCGAAAGCCTGCCTTTTTGAAGTCAGTTTCATTCCAGCCTGTGGTTTTTCTAGGCATTTTATCAAAGTTATTGCCGAGGGGGCCGCGTTCAACGACCTCAGACTGAAACAACCCAAAACTAAGTAAGACCGCTTGTTTCAGCCAGACATTTACTTTCCAGCCGCCATCGTGTTTTGGCTCCGCCACGCGGCAAGTACCATCATCAAGCCAATTATACGCCGCACGTACGGCTGCTTCAACATCGCTTTGGTTTGTTGCATTTCCGGCATAAGCGTCTTCAATAATTGCCTTAGCAGTTTGTTGATTCATCTGCTTAATTCCTTAAATTGCGGTGTTTTTCAAAAACCCGGTAAGATCATCAGTGGAAAAATGCACATGCTCATACTTGTCATCAATTGAAGCTGGACGAGCGCCTTTAGGCTCGTGACTCCAATCCTTGTCAGAACAAACCAGAACCGTAGTAAAACCCACCTTATAAGCCGGCAATAAGTTTCTTGCCAAATCCTCAAAGAAAACCGATCTCTTCGGCTCAAGATCAAGCGCACTTATCAAGTGATCATAAGCTAGCTTGTCAGGTTTTGACACATAGCCTGTAGCCTTAATATCAATAATTCCATCGAACAAACCATCAAGCCCAAGGGCATTAAGAACATTTTTTGCGTGCATAACCGAGCCGTTAGTAAAGATATGTTTTTTTCCCGGCAGCGCATCTATCGCGGCGGCTAATTCCGTATCAGGCTGTAAGACTGAATATTCTATATCATGAACAAATTCCAGATAATCGTCAGCTTGCACTGTATGGTTTTCCATTAAGCCATTCAAAGTAGTACCGCTGTTAAGATAAAATTGTTTTTGTAAAGCTTTGGCCTTTATTGGATCGATGGAAAAGAAATTTGAGACATATCTGGTTATTCTTTTGTCTATTTGCGCAAACAAATCACTATCAGTTGGATATAACGTGTTATCAAGGTCAAACACCCAGCTTCTACTGTTTTTAAGCTGCTTCATCATTTGACCATATCGCCTTTCAAACTAGCCGATAAGCTACCAACAAAGTCTTCTGCCTCTAAGCGAATACGCGTTAACTGCCCAGTTTCGGGTTGTACTTTCATGAATTTTGCCTCTGAATATCCTCTGACGGCACAGGTGTAACGGCCAAAGATTGAAAATTTTACCCGTGATATGCAAAATGTTTCATCGCCCTGTTCCAAGAGCATTTCATTGCCTTCTTCTACCAAGTTTGCATAAAGGTAAAACTTATCGTTTTTGGAAAGAGGTTCACTAAGCAGTGACACACACAAGCCTGCCTGCAAAGTCCACCACCCCCGGCTTTCCCATTGTTTGTTTTGTCGTTTAGCATAAGACAGCCATAGAGTTCCATCAGCATCATTACAAACCTCCAAACCGGTTAAGTGTTTGTTTTTTCTAGCTGATTTCTCAAGCATATCCATCAAATTCGGATCATTTGGTCGCCTAGCTACCTTCATCTCTTTTAAGTATTTGCTAATTGCAATTCTGGTTCGACGACCTGCATAGCCATCAACTTTACGAATATCTTGGCCATTATCCATTAAAAGGCGCTGTAAGCCAGCCAAAGCCGCTCGTTCTTTAAATTCTTCTACTTCAGTAAAGCTTGTCTTTCGTTCAGTAGAGGAGCCATTGTTTATTTTTCTAAAATTTCGGCTATCAAGACCCAAGGTTTCACAATTTGCCAAAGCTGTTACCGAGAAATTTTCTTGGTCTACACAAATTGAAGTCAAACCAGCCCATTTACGAATTCCACCACGGTGCGCGTCAGACGAACGAGCAAAAATGAAAATATCTCCCTTGGGTACCGGTTCCGGTAAGATGGTTCGGCATTCTCCGGCTCGCAATCTTGTCCAACCTTCACTTATCAATAGGTCTTGCTCTGTAAAAGCTACTGCCGAATAAATAATGAAGCTGGTTTCATTACAAACCTCTTGGCCGGCAGAGTTGGCCGGCGCACTTATTATCCAGACAGCAAGTCCAGTTAATAAAAACCAAAAATTACGAATTATCACATTCATGTTTTTTCAGCGGTAATTGCTAACGTTGCTATTTGCGCTCGCAACTCAGCAATACCATCACCCTTATTAGAAGAAACTAATAATAAATCAGGGTGTGCCGCTGGTCTTTTGGCAATAGTTTTTTTGGTCTTCTCAAGCAGCGCTTGTCGATCCACTTGTTTTACTTTATCAGCTTTCGTCAGAACTATTTGATAAACAACGGCCGCTTCATCAAATTCATCCATAATTGCCAGATCAATTGGTTTTATTCCATGTCGTCCATCGATCAACAAAAAACAACGCGCCAAAGATGCCCGTCCCTTTAGGTAGGCTTTTGTCAATTTAGTCCATTTTTGAACTGAAACCCGTGAGGTACGCGCATAACCATATCCTGGCAGATCAACTAGCATCAACCGGTCATCAAGATTAAAGAAATTAAGCTCGCGGGTACGCCCTGGTGTGTTGGAAGCTCTGGCTAAAGACTTTCTGTTGGTCAGCGCGTTGAGCAAAGTAGATTTACCAACATTTGAGCGACCAGCAAAAGCTACTTCGGGAAGGTCAGCTGGCGGCAAATGTTGCAGATCAACCGCACCCATGACAAAACTGCACTCACGAGCAAACAGTAAGCGTCCGGCTTCTAGTTTATCTTTGTCAGGGGTTTGTTGTTCGTTACTCAGCGCTTTAGTCTCCGTATCCACTTATCAAACGGTGTATCAACACCGTTCTTTTTTGTGATGATATATTGTTGAATTAGCGACAAAAAGTTATTCCATGTCCAGTAAATTACCAGACCAGCAGCAAAAGGTGCCATTAAAATGGTAAAGACAACCGGCATAAAGGCAAAGATTTTACGCTGCATAGGATCTGGTGCTGGCGGGTTCAGTAATTGTTGCGCCCCCATGGTTAGACCCATCAATAATGGCCAGATACCCACAGCCAGAACTGCACCAATAACCGGAACAGAGGCGGCATCCCACGGAATTAAACCAAACAAATTGCCGATTGCTGTCGGATCAGGCTCTGATAAATCTTTGATCCAGCCATAAAATGGCGAGTGCCGCATTTCCAACGAAATATATAATGTTTTGTACAAAGCAAAAAACACCGGTATTTGCAATAATATCGGTACGCAACCACCAAACGGGCTGACCTTTTCACGTTTGTACAAAGCCATAGTTTCTTGTTGTAATTTTTGTTTGTCTTCTTTGTGCAGCTCTTTTAACTTTTCCATTTTAGGGGACAGAGCTTTCATTCGCGCCATAGATTCGTATGATTTATTAGCCAATGGGAAGAAAATTGCCTTAATGATTACGGTCAAAGCCATAATCGCCAAACCAAAATTACCAAAAATGCCGTACAACCAATCAAGAACAACAAAATAAGGTCGGGTCAGAAACCAGAACAAGCCCCAATCAATCGCCTCATCAAACCTAACTATTCCCAAGTCTTCCTGGTAGCTCTGTAATGCATCAACTTTCTTGGCACCAGCAAACAAGCGTTGTGTTATTTGTATGCTCATACCCGGTGATACTTCACGAGGCGCACCTAATAAACTGGCCTCGAATACATCGGCACCACCACTTGATCGGAACATTCTGGTATTAGTTTCCAAAACCTCGTCGGCGGGGGCAATTATTGCGGTTAGCCAGTATTTTGAAGTAAAACCTATCCAGCCGCCAACGCCGCTTCCCTCACCACCGCCTTTGCGAATCTTTTTGTAATTATATTTAATTCCCTCGCCATCAACGGCACCAATTACCCCTTGGTGAGAAACAAAACTGCCACGAAGTTTGCGCTTGTCCATCGGGGTCGCGTCTTCTGGCAAGATAGTCGGGTCACCATATTTTCGTACTTGAGAAAACGGGCGAATTGTTCTGGTAGCTGCTCCATCGTTTTGCACACTATCAATGATCGTAAACATATACTGATCATCAACACTAACTTCGCGGGTAAAAACCAGACCCTCACTACTTTCATATCGGAACATCACTGGTGTTTGCGGTGTTAGGCTTTGCCCGCTGACCAAAGTCCACTTTGTTTCAAGTCCCGGCAAGGTGTTATTTGCACCGTCATCAGCAGCACGCCAGCCAAACATAGCAAACTCACCACCACGAGACAAAGATGGGTCTAACAGCCGTACTTCTGAACTATTTTCGCCTAGTTCTTCACGGTATTGACGCAAGAAAAGATCGTTAAACCTACCGCCATAAGTGGAAATGCTGCCATCTAAGGACGGGCTATCAACGAGAATTTTTTGTGCCGCTTGCATTGCCTGAGCAGCGATCTGATTGGTAAGCTGAACGGTGGGTGCAATATTTTGTTTTTCTTGTGTTGCAAGCTGTTGTTGAATTTCTTGGCTTGCTCGGCGTTGTTTTGCCGCCGGTTCAACTACCAAAAACTGGTAAATAGTCAAAACAACCAATGCCAAAGCAATAGCCAGAAACATATTTTTTTGATCGCCCATCAGCTTTGATTCCTTCGTTTAGTTCGGGGTTTGGTTCGGGTTTGGTTCGACAAGTTGCTTTGTAACACCCTTATGGTGATTGCGAAGTCTTAATAACGCAGATTTCATGTCATCAAGTAAAGTTTGCCAATTTGTGTCGGCGGTTTCTTTACGAGCAATAAACACGTAATCCCAGCCAACTTGGCCATATTGAGCAAGTAAAACTTTGCTAGCCTCGCGCAATCTGCGTTTGGCTCGGTTTCTACGCACCGCATTGCCGGTTTTTTTAGTCGCCGTAAACCCAGAACGGACAAGCAAATGATCGCAAAGAGATTGTTTTGCTTGAACAACGAGAGTGTTCTTAGCTGCATACGCACCATTGGCGACGTATAAAAACTGTTTTCGGCGGGTGAGGCGTGTGTTCGCCATCTACATCTTGCTAAGGCGATTAGGCGCTAAGCACCTTACGACCTCTGGATCTACGTCTGGCCAATACTTGGCGTCCAGATTTAGTTGCCATACGTGAACGAAATCCATGACGGCGGGCGCGGACAATCTTGCTAGGTTGAAAAGTACGTTTCATGGCGGGAGCCTTTAAGGGAACTTGCTTTGAGCGGCGGGTTTTAGGAGCCAACTAACCCCAAGTCAAGCGTTGACCGGTGTTTTTAATGTGATTGTTTCAAGGTAATTTCGTTAGTTTGTGATTGCTCCGGTAACATAAGCTGGCATAAACTGCTATTAGCTTTAGTTCTGGACACAATAGTAGGGGGAAATTTTGGCACAAAATAACGTTTTATCTTTTCTTTTTCGCCCCAAATCATCGCTAGGTCGGCGGTTATTGTGGTTAACAATATTGTTTGTCATGTTGGCGCAAATTATTATTTTTCTGCCCTCGGCTTCGGCGTTTCGTGGCCAATGGCTACAAGATCGGGTGCAAGCAGCGCGGCTTGTGATCATTGGCGTTGAAGTTGCTGAAGATATGATGGTCTCCGAAGAAGTAGCGTTGCAAATGCTGGAAACCGCTGGAATACGAGCGGTTCGAATTAATCGTGACGGCATTAGTGAAATTATTTTACCAGCCCCGTTAGAGGCTGGCTCCAATATCATGGTCGATTTAAGAAACAGATCAATTATTTATTCTTTGGCTCAAACTTTTAATTCACTGGTTTTTCCGCGAACTGAATATTTACGAGTGCAAGATGATCTTGGCTCTTCCAGTACTGATTTTCTTGAAGTTGTGGTATTAGAGGCAGACTTAAGGGCGGAATTGATCGCCTTCTCAGTTCGCACTTTTTGGATATCTTTGCTAATATCAATACTGGCAGGTGCGCTAATATACACAACTCTTTTGTATGTTTTAGTTCGCCCAATGCGCAATTTGTCCATAGCTATGGTGCAGTTTCGTAAGCAACCGCAAGACCCAACTAGAATTGTTATTCCCTCTGGCAGAAACGACGAGATCGGTATTGCCGAAAAAGACCTAGCCCTTTTGCAAAAAGAGGTGTTGCAGGCACTAAATCAAAAAGCCCGATTGGCAGCATTGGGAGAAGCTGTTGCCAAGATAAATCATGATATGAGAAACATTTTAACTAGTGCGCAGCTGGTTTCTGATCGGTTGGCAAACAGCAAGGATCCAAAAATACGCAAGATGGGCGAACGCCTAGTGCGCTCCATTGATCGCGGAGTAAACTTAAGTCGTACAACACTTGAATATGGCAAGTCCGCTGAACCGGAGCCGGAGCCGCAAAGCCTGTCATTATTCTTGGCGTTAGAAGATGCTTGGCTTGACGCTTGCACGAACCCTAACTGTAAGGTTGCGTGGACAAACAATGTGCCTAGAGATCTTGATGTTAAAGCTGATCCTGATCATTTGTACCGAATATTGGTGAATTTGCTACGCAACGCCACACAAGCGTTACAGGGTTCAGGCAACTTGCACGCTGAAATTACTTCGTCCAATACGCAAGTGCATTTGCAGATAAGCGATAATGGCCCGGGAATTCCCGGTCATATTAGCAAAAACCTGTTTTCTCCTTTTTCTGCTACTGCATCAAAAGACGGCTTCGGACTTGGTTTAGCGATTGCCAGAGAGTTGGCCAGAGCCAATAATGGCGATCTTGATTTGCTGGAGACCAACGAAAAAGGCACTAAGTTTATCGTAAAATTACCGGTGATACTGCGTTAATCAGCTGCCGATTTTAACGACATGTCCCATTTTACGACCTTTACTCATTTTACCTTTACCGTAATCTGTAATATCCCAGCCATCATCATTCCATTTTTGCGCATCAGCCATATCTTTGCCAATCAGATTGACCATGGTTATTTCTGCAACACAGTTAGGCTCTAACAAATCCATGCCGGTAATTGCTCGTAAATGCATTTCAAACTGATCGGGATTTGCGCCGCCTTTGGTCCAATGACCTGAATTATGAACTCTAGGGGCAATTTCATTTACCAATAATTGCCCATCACGTTGCACAAAGAACTCTACGGCCAATACGCCGACATAATTTAAGTAAGAAGCAATATCATGGGTAATTGTTATTGCCTTTTTTGCAATAGTTGACGAACAATTTGCCGGTATATGAGAGCGCCTTAAAATCCCATCTTCGTGCAAATTTTCTGTTACTGGAAATGCAACGAATTCTCCTTGGCTATTTCTTGCACCGATCACCGAAACTTCAAGTTCAAAAGCTATTGCCGCCTCAAGAACCGCCGGGTGATGATGGATCAGATCAAAGGCTTTTGCCGTTTGCATCGCATCGCTTATCCAGCTTTGCCCTTTACCATCATAACCAAAATGTCTGGTTTTCAAAACACACGGCAAACCTGTTGCTTCTATTGCTTTAGAAAAATCAGAGGCCTTGTCTATGCGAGCAAAGGGCGCAAGAGGAATACTGTTTGCTTGTAAGAAACGTTTTTCCGTCAATCGGTCTTGCAAAGACTCCAAAACTTTTGGATCAGGAAAAATGCATTGTCCGGTTTCTTGTAAAGCAAATAAATTATTTACCGGCAAATTTTCAAACTCGAAAGTTATTACATCGCAATCGCCGGCAAAGCTTTTCATCGCGGCAATGTTTTCGTATTCTGCTTGAATAAATTTATCCGTATATGCTGCCGCCGGGCAGTCCGCATCTGGTGCAAAAACGATTGTCGTTAGCCCAAGTTTCTTGGCAGCTTGCGCCAACATCATTGCTAATTGCCCGCCGCCCAATATTCCAACTTGCTTCATCGGGTTTATTGCGGAGTTTCGGCAATGGCTGCCGTTTGTTTTGCCCGCCATGATTTAAGCCGCTCAGCTAAACCATCATCGTTAAGCGCCAATATAGAGGCCGCCAGTAAAGCGGCATTGCTGGCACCTGCTTGACCGATGGCCAATGTTGCTACCGGAATTCCAGCTGGCATTTGCACAATCGACAATAAACTATCAAGCCCGCTAAGGGCTTTGCTTTGTACCGGAACCCCAAGCACCGGCAATGTGGTCATGCTGGCGACCATTCCCGGCAAATGTGCGGCACCACCGGCTCCGGCAATGATCACTGAGAAACCGCTTTCTTGTGCGGTTTTGGCAAATTCAGACATTCGATCAGGTGTACGATGCGCCGAAATAATTTTGGATTCAAACTCAATACCAAGTTCTTCCAGCTGCGTTGCCGCAGCTTGCATAGTCGGCCAATCAGAGTTTGATCCCATGATAATAGCCACTTTTTCTGATTTATTCTGAGGCATCAAACTTTAGTCCCTATCCCAAAAGAAGTAATAAAATAAAGTCAGTATTGTCCATGTCAACGAAATATGGTTGACTGTTTGTTAACCTTGGCCGTTGAAATTAAGGTAACCGGCTAGATAAACAGATATGTAAGCTATGGGCGTTGGCAAATTGAAATGAAAGAATTTACCGAAATATCAGGTGAAACAAGACCAAAAAGAGTTTTGCCAAAGCGAAAGCCCAACAACCCAACACGCCCAAAATTATCACGGCTGGCCGGTTTAGAGGCTGCAGACCTGACCCCAGATGTTAGAGACGCCGTATTGAGGCTAATCAATGAAGTTGAAAAGCTGAACTCAGAAGCTGGCGGCCTACAATCCCGTATCAAGGATTTAGAGGGTATTGCCGATACTGATCCGTTATTGCCAGTGTTAAACCGAAGAGCCTTTACCAGAGAACTTTCCAGAGCCATGGCTTTTGCTCAACGCCATGATCTTGGTGGTGCATTGGTTTATGTAGACCTTGACGGATTTAAGGGCGTCAATGATGAATACGGCCACGCTGCAGGTGATACAGTACTGTTACATGTGGCCAAAGTATTGAATGAACATATTCGAGAATCAGACCTGGTAGGCCGACTTGGCGGCGATGAATTTGGTATATTACTTGCTGCCGCTGACGATGTTGGGGCAACAGCTAAGGCC
Organism: Robiginitomaculum sp.; assembly: GCA_021647805.1. Classification (GTDB taxonomy): domain Bacteria; phylum Pseudomonadota; class Alphaproteobacteria; order Caulobacterales; family Maricaulaceae; genus Robiginitomaculum_B. Next base: position 10,280 of record JAKITZ010000006.1, on the reverse strand, counting down.
TCAGCCTTGGTAGAATTGATTCGCGAGCAACATATAGACATTGGCGAGCAAGAGATATGCATTGGCGCCAGTGCCGGAGTTCAACCATTTCAACCAGAGTTAAGTGCTGATGAAATACTCGACTTAGCCGATAAGGCAATGTACGCGCACAAACAAGCTAAAGGTTGCGCGGCTTGATTCGTAATAAACCTAGCTACATAAGCGATTAGCTCTACGTAAAGCCTCGGTAATGCCGGACAATGAAAATTCGTATGATGTTGCTGTGCCGCGATCAGACATCGCCTCTAAGCGCAGCCTAGAGCCTTTGCGCATTGCTCGAACCAATCGTTTTTCATCTTTTTCAGTTTCAACAAAAGCTTCATTGGCGGCACTGAACATGGTTATGGTGCGATTGCCCACTTTTGCTTTTGGTGGTGATTTTGAACGCAAAGGATAACCGGTCATTAGGCTTGGTTGCTCTTTGGCGATACCGGATTTCCAAGTGCCAATGAAAAATACCACATCACCATGGTTTACATTTTGCGGCGACATTTCAGAAGCAAAGCTCCTAACATAACAAACAGTATCGCCGTTCACATTTCTAGTTAGCACGCTCCAGTCCTTAATCGTCGTGTGTAATTTTGGGGTGCTGTTGGCAAAAGCTGCTACAGACAACAAGCTTAAAACCAAAACAATGAGAAACAGGCGCATCAAAATATTTCCAAAACCGAACATATAAAACCCTAGTCAATCATTTCCTTATTAACACAACTATAACCCGTCTCTAACCGATCAGCGAAATACCAAAACTTCCCTACGACCATCACCGTGTAATGCCGCCCTACGCATACCATGCGAGATAAACGGCATGCTAACTTGCCCCTGATGGTCAATAGCGATCAAGCCGCCATCACCGCCTTGCCTTTGCATATCTGCTAACGCGCCAGCCGCCGCCGCATCAATACTAAAGCCCCCATAAGTCATTCTTGCAGATACATCGACAGCCACGGCTGCACGGATAAAGTATTCACCTTGGCCGGTACAAGAAACCGCTACTTGCTGATCAGCCCAAGTACCAGCGCCGATCAATGGTGTATCACCAACTCGTCCCGGTATTTTGTTGAGCACTCCACCAGTAGAGGTACCTGCTGCCAGATGACCCTGTTTATCCAAAGCCACACAACCAACGGTTCCATGCGCCAAATCATCGGTTTTTTTACCTTTGGGGGAGATCGGTACGAAATGTTTTGCTGTATCGGTAATTTCAGCAAAGCCTTGCTCAAGTGCAAATTTCCTAGCGCCACCACCAGCCAACATTACATGCGGTGTTTTTTCCATTACCGCACGAGCCACCAATATTGGCGAAACAATTCCTTGCAACGCGCAAACAGAACCCGCCTTACGTTTTGCTCCGTCCATGATCGATGCGTCTAACTCAAATTCGCCGTTTTTGTTTGGTGAGGAACCACGACCGGCAATATAAAGTCCGGCTTCTTCTAATTGCTGGATCATTGTTTCAACGACATCTAGCGCACTGGCACCCGCCAACAACGCCGCTTCTCCCGCGTTAAGTAACATGGTTAAATTGGCAACTTCTTTGCTGGTATCTGGATTTCGTATTGGCCCGGCACCGCCGTGTAGTGCCAAAGCAATTTTATTGCTCACCTTGTATTTCCTCTTCTGGTAGCCGTAATAGTTTACGCGCATCATTACGATGTCTTGGCTTAATATGAGCGGCAACTATTCCCATGGCTGTTGCCAGAACCGTTGCATCATCAGTAAAGCCGATCCCGGCAATGAAATCCGGTAAAATGTCTGTCGGTAGAACAAAGTAACCAATGGCGGCAAATAACACGCCTTTGACCCGTCCGGGTGTTTTGTCATCAATTGCACAATACCACGCCGAAGCCAGCTCCTCCGAAAAAGGTATTGCTCCAAGAGTTGACCAAAACTTCGGCCAGAAATTCCTAGGCGGTTTTCGACGGCCAGTATCAACTACCATTGGCAAAGAGCCTGCGACAATTACTGGCTTGGGTTTTTCACGCATCTGGTTTACCTAGCTATATTGATTGATTCCAAGTTTGTTTAGTGATCCTTACACTTATCTGAAAACCGGTTTCCATTTTTCAGGTGTATGGAGTATATGAACTGATTTTTACGGCAGAAAAAGGGCAAAAAATGCAAATTCAACCAGGTATAAGCGCAATAGTTACTGGCGGAGCCTCCGGTCTTGGTGAGGCAAGTGCCCGTATTTTAGCAGTTGCAGGAGCAAAAGTTACCCTGTTTGATTTAAACGAACAACGCGGACAAGAAATTGCCGCTGAAATCGGCGGACATTTTGTCAAAGTAAATGTCGCCGACGAGCAAAGCGTTGATGCCGGTTTTGCCAGTGCCAGAGCTGCACACGGCCAAGAACGTATTATGGTTTCTTGTGCCGGTATTGGCTGGGCGGAAAAAACAGCTGGCCGTAAACGCGACACTGGCAAGATAGTTAGCCATAGCGTTGACGGATTTTCACGAGTGATCAATGTCAATTTGGTCGGAACTTTTATGTGTATGAGCAAAGCTGCCGCCGGTATGATGACACTTGATCCGATAGATAGCGAAAGCCGGGGCGTGGTGATAAATACCGCCAGCGTGGCCGCTGTTGACGGCCAAATAGGACAATTAGCCTATAGTGCCTCAAAGGGCGGAATTGTTGCCATGACCTTGCCGGCTGCACGGGATTTGTCACGAGAAGGCATCAGGGTGCTGACAATTTTGCCAGGATTTTTTGAAACCCCGATTTATGACACCTTGCCACCACATGTTCGCACCGCATTAGAAGCGCATACAGTTTTTCCGGCTAGATTTGGCCGAGCCGAAGAATATGGGAATTTTGTAATGTCTCTAATCGCCAATGATTATATCAATGGCGAGCATATCCGTCTTGATGCAGCAGCACGCATGCCACCAAGATAATTGCCGGTAAATGCATCACTAAAAATTTGCATTTTCGGTTCAAAGAATCGAAAAGAGTATATACTAAAAACTTACATTAAACTGTATTTTTAGTATAGTTTATCTTCTGTATCCATCAACTTAACCAAAAATCGCCCTCAAGTAGCAAGCGCCAGCATTGCGATAGGGCAAATTAAATTTACCCACTTTTTGGGTCGATGGAGTATATAATATAGAAAAGAATCTTCGTTCCTCGATGTTACTGGTTGACCTCTTGGGCTGTCAAAGCTATATGCCGCCCTTGCTTGAAAAATGTTTTGTTCAAGCGTTGTTATGCAATAACCTGCAAAGGCAGGAATAAAAATTTAAGGACCATTATGGCCAATACCACTTCCGCACAAAAAGCTGTCCGGCAAATTGCCCGCCGCACTGCTGTAAACAAATCTCGCCGCACCAAAGTTCGTTCAACATTGCGGGTAGTTGAGGAGGCTATTGATAGTGGTGATCAAAAAGCAGCCAAAGCAGCATTGGCCGTCGCAGAGCCAACTATGATGAAGGCTGTATCCAAAGGTGTTTATCACAAAAACACTGCATCTAGAAAAATTTCCCGCTTATCTGGTCGAGTGAAAGCTCTAGGAAATAAATAAAAACTAAATTTTTATTGGAATACGAAACCGGCCTTTTTTTAAGGTCGGTTTTTTTTGTTTTCAGGCTTCAATAGCACCTAGACAGGGGCTTTTTCTCAAACCCTTAAAAGACCGCTAGAGTCAACTGAAAAGAATCAATTTATTTTCACCGCTGGCAATCATTTTAGAGTCAACGACTTAGCCGATTGGGCGAGTGGAATTCGCCTGTTTGTGCGCTTTGCTTTGCTTGACCCAAACCTTAAATTTGATAGGTTGCAAAACAGATGGATTTTTCTATTAACCAAGTTAGAGATTACTAGGGGTTGGAATAGTAAACGCAGCACTTCTTTGATAAATCTGTTATTTTACAAGTAGTTGTGCGTATTTAGCTATATTTTTTGATCTGGCATGAGGGGGTTTGTTCATTGGTACATCAGATGCAGTCTACTGCTGATCATTCGGATCAGGCCGATGATATTGTTCGGGTGTGGTCAAAAGTATGTAAAGAGCTTGAAAGCAGAATCAGTGGCCGCGACTTTCGTTCATGGATATCACAATTACAGGTTAGCGTTCATGATGAAGACCGGCTTTTACTAATTGCTCCCAATGCTTTTTCTCGCGACTGGATCAATGAGAACCTGTTTGATCTTATTTGCGATTTGTGGGCGAGCTGTGATCCACAAAAAAAATTATTGTTATTACGGGTTGCCAATAACGTTCCTACTTCTGCCGATATAACTGAGCAAGATAATGCCTCCGAGGCCGATGCTGATGTTTTGGCGGTGCAAGTTGACAGTGTTGTTGCTGGGAATAAAAAATACAGGTTTGATAATTTTGTTGTAGGGCCTAGCAATGATGTCGCTTGGGCTGTGGCTAGTCAGGCGGCAAGGTCCACTCAGTCCCGGTTCAACCCGTTATTTATTTACGGCGGGTATGGTCTTGGCAAAACCCATTTATTACGAGCGATCGCCCATCAGGCAAAAGCGCACACCCCTTCGCGGCGTATACTGTTTTTAACTGCCGAGGAGTTTGTTCAAAAATTTATTTCTTCCTTGCGGGGATCACAAAACGCCGAGTTTAAGAAAAGTGTCCGCTCGCTGGACATGTTATTAATTGATGATATTCACTTTCTTGCTGGCAAAACCGCGACCCAAGAAGAGTTTGTTCATACCTTGTGCTCATTGGTTGAAAATGGGGCGCAGGTGGTATTAAGTGCTGATCGCTCTCCGGGTGAAATTGCTTCTCTCAATGATCGTTTGCGCTCGCACCTTGGTGGCGGGGTGATCTGCAGAATTGCTCCGGCGGCATTTGAGTTACGCCGTAAAATATTGGTTAAGCGTTGCGAAGAGATGGCAAGTGAATATGAAAACCTATCGATTCCTGATGATGTATTGGACTTTATAACAGTAAAAATAAGTAATTCCCCACGGGAATTGCTGGGGGCATTGAATATGATCGTTTCAGGTACCGCACTGGTTGGTAGGCCGGTAACTCTGGATGCAGCCAAAGAAATTTTATCAGATGTAGTGCGTGTTACACGGGTTAAAATATCTATCGCCCAAATTCAAAAAGGCACTGTATCATGGTACAACCTTGGTAAAGAGGATCTGCTTTCACGTCGTAAAACCCGTAATATTGTTCGGCCACGACAGATCGCCATGTATCTTGCCAAAGAGCTAACCTCGTGCTCATTGCCAATGATTGGACAGCGGTTTGACGGGCGTGACCACACTACAGTGATCCATGCGGTAAAGACTGTACAGCGGCTGATGGCCGAAGATACTGCATTTGCCGATGAGGTTGAAGGCTTGCGTCGTTCGCTCACCAAGCTACAGTCTTAAAATTGAATCGAATTGATTCATATTTAGTATTACCCTTTGTTGCATGACCAGCCCATGTTGACGAAGGCAAGCAGCGGATAGAGCAAGATGAAATTTTCCATTGAACGCGCCCCCCTCCTAAAAGCATTAGGCCATGTCACTAGTGTGGTTGAGCGTCGCAACACCATTCCGATATTATCAAATATCCTGCTTAGTGTGTCGGCAGAAGGGGTCAGCTTTGCGGCTACCGATCTTGACATTGAAATTATCGAAACCGCAGATGCGAATGTTCAAGCCCAAGGAGTGGCGACAATACCTGCGCATACTTTTTATGAAATTGCCCGAAAACTACCAGATGGCGCAGATGTCTCCGTGGAGATGAAACCCGAGGATTCGCAAATAGTATTGCATGCTGGTCGCTCGCGGTTTGCGTTGCCAACCCTTCCCGAAGATGAGTTTCCAGCTCTATCGGCTGATGGATTAACTCATAGCTTTGAAATAGATGCTTCTGAATTGGCAAGGTTAATTGATAAAACAAGATTTGCTGTCTCTAACGAAGAAACCCGTTATTACCTTAATGGCGTACACTTACATGCAACCGACGATGATGACGCAGTATTGCGGGCGGTGGCCACCGATGGTCATCAATTGGCATTATGTGAAACCGCATTGCCTGATGGAGCTGCTGGAATGGCGGCAATTATAATTCCTCGCAAAACAATTGGAGAGGTGCGAAAGCTGATTGATGATGTGTCTGATGCGATTTTGGTACAGGTCTCAGATTCGAAAATTAGGTTCTCTGTGGGCTCTGCAATTCTTACATCCAAATTAATCGACGGAACTTTTCCCGACTATCAAAGAGTTATTCCCAAGGGCAATGAAAACCAGTTAATGCTGGAAAACCGCAGCTTTGCGGCAGCGGTTGACCGGGTATCGACCGTAAGCATGGAAAAATCCCGTTCGGTGAAAATGGTTTTGGAAGCGGATAATTTGACTTTACAGGTATCAAACCCTGAAGCTGGTCAAGGCTCTGAGGAAATACCTGTTAATTATGAGGGTTCATTGATGGAAATTGGCTTTAATGCCAAGTATTTGTTGAATGTGCTTTCGCAGATCGACGGACAGGAAGTCATTTTCCGGCTATCAAATGCCAGCTCGCCAATCCTAATAGAAGACAGCGGCGATGAGCACGCGCTTTATGTATTGATGCCGTTACGGGTGTGAATGAAACGGCACTTGTACGTCTTAAACTACACCGGTTTCGCTCACACGAATCGGCGGAATTTGAACTTATCAGCGAACCGGTAGTATTATTCGGCGCTAATGGCGCGGGCAAAACCAATATCTTGGAGGCTATTTCCCTGCTTGCGCCAGGAAGAGGTTTGCGCCGAGCAACCTATCAAGAGGTAGGGCAAAGAAATAGCGATCAGCCATGGGCAATCAATGCTGAATTAAAACTGCCAGATGGTGATTTTTCTGTTGGTACTGGTCTGGACGGTCAAAGCAACCGGCGATTGGTACGAATTGATGGCAGTAACAGTACTGCTGGTGCCTTGGGTCGCTTGTTACGACAAGTATGGCTGACACCGGCGCAGGATCGGATTTTTTCCGGCCCCAGAGGAACTAGGTTGCGGTTTTTTGATCGCTTGGTTTTTTCATTGTTCCCGGATCACGGCAAAGCGGTTTCATCGTATGAAAAAGCCATGCGCGGGCGACAAAAACTGCTTGATGAGGGCAGTTCTGATCCGGCATGGCTTAGCGGCCTTGAGCAACAAATGGCTGGTTTTGGTTCAAATATGATAATCAACCGGGATCAGGTAATATTACGTTTGCGCTCGCAGGTAAAAGCTCGCAGTGATAGCGCGTTTCCACAGGCTGAGCTTGAATTGCAAAGCGATGCTGATCTGGCGGTAACAAGTAAAACCGAAATAACAGAGGTTGCGGCTTGGCTGTTAGACGGTTTCGCGGCAACACGTAATATCGATGCAAAGGCTGGACGCACTTTAAGCGGCCCGCACCGCGCTGATCTGGCTGTGTCCTGGCCAGCCAAGCAAATGCCGGCTTCTGATTGCTCTACCGGCGAGCAAAAGGCTTTGTTGGTTGGTTTAACGCTGGCTCATGCCCGGGCGGTAACTGCGGACAGTAATTCATCACCGCCATTGATCTTGCTTGACGAGGCTTGTGCTCATTTGGATATTGATCGCCGCGGCGCTTTGATTGACGAGCTTTGCCAATTAAAAGGCCAAGCTTGGTTAACCGGTACTGATCGGAATTTGTTTACTAAATTTAACGACCGAGCGCAATTTTTTGAAGTTTCGGAAACCGGTATTATCCGGGTATAAAATTATCAAGATACAGTGGTTTTTTTACTCGCAGTTAGCTTAAAAAACCGATAGAATCATCACCATGACAAATGAAACGAATCAACCGCCAAACGATGATGAATATGGTGCCGACAGTATCAAGGTTCTAAAGGGTCTTGATGCGGTGCGAAAACGCCCGGGAATGTATATCGGTGATACCGACGATGGCTCTGGCTTGCACCACATGGTCTATGAGGTGGTCGACAATGCCATTGACGAAGCATTGGCTGGGCATTGCGATACCGTAGAGGTGATATTATACGCTGACGGCTCGGCTTCGGTTTCTGATAATGGCCGTGGTATTCCAACAGCTATGCACGAAGAAGAGGGCATGTCGGCAGCGCAAGTGATCATGACCCAATTACATGCCGGTGGTAAGTTCGACCAAAATTCTTATAAAATTTCCGGTGGATTGCACGGGGTTGGCGTATCGGTAGTTAATGCGCTTTCGTCGGAATTGTTTTTGACGATTTGGCGGCGCGGCAAAATCCACGAGATGAAGTTTATTCACGGCGATCCAGTTGCGGATTTGGTGGTTACCGGTGATGCGCCTGACGGTAAAACCGGAACGTTGGTGCGATTTTTGCCATCTACTGATACTTTTACCATGGTCGAGTTTGATCGCAATACTTTGATCCATCGTTTGCGGGAATTGGCGTTTTTGAACTCCGGGGTGAAAATCCGGGTGCGTGATGAACGTGGAACCGAAGTATTTGAAATTGAAATGGCTTATGAAGGCGGAGTAAAAGAATTTGCCCGTCACCTTGATCGAACCAAAAGTCCGCTTCTTGATGAACCAATTACTATTCGTGCGGAAAAAGACGGGGTCGAAGTTGATGCCGCTCTTTGGTGGAATGATGGTTATCATGAACGGGTTTTGTGCTTTACCAATAATATCCCGCAACGTGATGGTGGCACACATTTGGCCGGTTTTCGCGGCGCTTTAACCAGAGCAATAAACAATTACGCCACTTCGACTGGTTTGGCGAAAAAAGAAAAAGTATCACTTACCGGAGACGATAGCCGTGAGGGCTTAACTTGTGTTTTATCGATTAAAGTACCTGACCCCAAGTTCTCGTCACAAACCAAGGACAAGCTGGTTTCATCAGAAGTCCGTCCGGTAGTCGAGAGCATTATCGGCACCGGTCTTTCCGAATGGTTCGAGGAACACCCAGCCGAGAGCAAGATGATTATTCAAAAAATCGTCGAAGCTGCGGCGGCAAGAGATGCCGCCAGAAAGGCACGTGAACTGACGCGGCGCAAATCAGCTTTGGATATTGCTTCTTTGCCCGGAAAATTGGCCGATTGCCAAGAGCGCGATCCGGCAAAATCTGAAATATTCATCGTCGAAGGGGACAGTGCGGGTGGTTCGGCCAAGCAAGGCCGTAACCGAAAGAATCAGGCAATATTACCATTGCGCGGTAAAATCCTAAACGTTGAACGCGCCAGGTTTGACAAGATGTTATCCAGTACCGAGATCGGCACGATGATCACCGCATTTGGCACCGGTATTGGTCGCGATGATTTTAACATAGAAAAGCAACGTTATCATAAAGTTGTGATTATGACTGATGCTGATGTTGATGGCGCGCACATCAGAACTTTATTACTGACGTTCTTTTATCGGCAAATGCCGGAATTGATCGAGCGCGGTTATCTTTATATTGCTCAACCGCCGCTTTATAAGGCCTCCAAAGGCAAAACCTCGATCTACCTAAAAGACCAAGCAGAGATGGACACATATTTGCAGAATGAGGGTATATCAGAAGCCATGTTGGAATTACAAAATGGCGAGCAAATTATCGGTGCTGATTTACGGCGACGGGTGGAATTAAGCGTTTCGGCAACCGAGCTGATCCATCGCTTGCAAAACAAAGCAGATGGGAAAGTTGTGGCACAAGCTGCAATTGCCGGAGTGTTACAAGAGGATGTTGATCAAGTGACTTTGGATTTTGCTGCCAAACGCCTTGATCAATTAGCCGATGAGGGCGAAGAGGGTTGGTTGGGAAGTAAAATTGAAGATGGCGCGGTGCAGTTTACTCGTGAAGTTCGCGGCGTTCGTGAAACGGTCATTCTTGATGAGGCGTTTCGTAACTCTGCTGATGCTAGGCGTCTGGACGCAATGCGCGAGCAGTTATTAGAAACTTTTGCGCAACCATCGCTTTATACGCGAAAGGGTCGTGAAACTCGTATTTTTGGCCCTGAGCAATTAGTTACAGCAGTGCTGCAAGAAGGCTCCAAAGGCTTGGCTATTCAACGCTATAAAGGCTTGGGTGAAATGAACCCCGATCAATTATGGGAAACCACGCTTGATCCTGATGCTAGAACCTTATTGCAGGTTCGTATTGATCATGCCGATGAAGCTGATGATCTGTTTACCAAGCTAATGGGTGATGTGGTTGAACCAAGGCGCGAGTTTATCCAAAAAAACGCGCTTGATGCCGACGTTGATGTTTAGAGCATAGCTACGTAAAAGCTTTAGTCCCGTTCCTGACTAGGGGGTCAGAACCTCAACGCCGTCATTGCGACCCCCGAGCCGCAATCCAACCTTG
>JAKITZ010000005.1 GCA_021647805.1 Robiginitomaculum sp. | reverse complement strand
AATCCAAGATCAAATAAATCAGACCTTTTCTTTTGCAAGCTAATGCCACCGATAAGGCCCGTTTCTGCCAAAGTAATAGCAAAACAATAGGCCTCGCCCCGTTGTTCTCGTGAAGCTAATCCCCTTAACCACAGCTTTGCATCAGCCAAAGTATACGGCCATGGCGGTTGTTCTAACATTTTTATGATTTCTGGCACGGCGATCAATTCACACAGACGCGGCGCGTCACCTATTGTAAATGGGCGCAAAACAAGTCGCTGTGTTTTAATATCGCTCATTGTGTTTTCCTTACGTGTCGCCCAGCCAGATCATTTCAATGCTTTTTGCCGTATTTTTACGACCTACGCTATATTTCGTAGTTTTAACACCTGTACGCAAAAATCCTGACTTTTCTAACACCCGTGCCGAAGCCGGGTTATCATCAAAATAGCCGGCACTTACTGCTTTGACGCATAGCTGGCTTTCCGCCCATTGCAATACGGCTTTTGTTGCTTCGCTGGCAAAACCTTTACCCCAAAAATCGCGACCAATCCAATAGCCAAGCTCGAAAATACCGCTATTTACCCGATTAAGAGTAATCATGCCTATTAAGCCAATGTCATTATCTTTGATGGCAAACAAATATAGATCTTTGTGCTTATTTGCATTGTCATTATCTGATTTTTGTTGCGCAAGCCAGTTCTGAGCATGTTCGTTGGTGTAAGGGTGCGGTAGGCTTATAACCATCTTTGCAATTTGCCGGTCATTAGCTAGATCAATAAAACGGTTTATGTCGGCAGGATCAAACGGAGCCAAGAATAAACGGGAAGTTTCGATTTGTAAGGACATTGGGATAGTTTCCAGTTCGGCATAAAAAAAGAGAAAGGCGGCGAACCGACTTTCCCTTTTGGAAACTTGTATTCGCCTTGAACAGGCGAAATTTCAATCGCCTTATTTTTCTGGTGTCGGGGTCACTGAAACATAAGAGCGGTTCAGTTTTTTACGGTTGAACAGCACATGACCCTCGGTAAGCGCATAAAGAGTGTGATCTTTGCCCATACCAACATTGTCGCCCGGATACACCTTGGTGCCCCGTTGACGAATAATAATATTACCTGGAATCACGTGTTGGCCGCCAAACTTTTTGACACCAAGACGACGGCCTGCACTATCTCTACCATTACTGGTGGAACCACCTGCTTTTTTCTTAGCCATCTCTTAGTCTTCCTTTTTCGCAGCAGCCTTTTTAGGGGTTGCTTTTTTAGGAGCGGCTTTTTTGGCCGCAGGTTTTGCCGCTGCCTTGGTAGCTGGCTTCTTTGTAGCTGCTTTGGCTGCAGGTTTCTTCGCAGCAGGCTTTGCTTCGGCTTTCGGCGTCTCTGCCTTGACTTCAACTTTAGGCGTAGCTTTTTTCACAGCAGGTTTTTTAGCGGTTGGCTTTTCGCCCTTGGCTAAAATATCGGTGATGCGAACCACTGTCTCGAACTGTCTGTGGCCTTTGGTGCGTCGATAGCCTTTACGCCGTTTCATTTTGAAAACGGTGATTTTTTTGCCTTTGCGAGTTTCCAGCAATTCAGCTGTAACTTGCGCACCAGCGATCATTGGCTCGCCAATGGTGACATTGTCATCACTGCCCATCATCAACACTTCACCGAAAGATACGGTTTCGCCTTCCTCGCCATCTAGGCGTTCCAGGATTAGTACATCATTTTTGGCGACTTTATATTGCTTGCCACCGGTTTTTATGACCGCGAACATGGGTTCCGATCCTTCTATAAAAAATTATCAAAAAACAACACGACTCACCCGGCAAGTTCAACTTGTCAGCGTTCGAGCGCGGCACTATACAAATGAGAAAGCCGAAGTCAACGCGCAAAACATAATTATCTGCAAACTAAAGGGTTTCTCCATTAAAAGCGGGTCTGGTTATTTACGCCAAGAGTATTAAAATCCCAAAGGTTCAAATTCTGTTGCTGCAGGATCAATCACAACAAACCGTCCACGGCGCATTTCATAAATAGCCAATTTATGTTCAGCCAACCCGCTCTCATCAAACCTAAACAGACCAGTAGCGCCGTTAAAGCCGATCGGGCTTTGTAATATATCTGCACGTATCAACACTCGATCTACTTGTGTTTCAACTATGCTGGAGGCAACCAGAATCGCATCATAAGCTAAAGAGGCTAAGCGTTCTGGCTCTGCCGAGTATGTGCTTCTATATGCAACATTAAAAGCTTCAATGCTTTGTTGATCCGGCCCCGGGAACCACCCTCCGTTTAATGCTGGCTCACGGGTAAGAGTTTTGTCAAACCATCGACCTGTGCCTAAGAATTTAACCAGCCGTGGGTCAACATCATAATAGGGCAATAACGGAGCCAATGATTGTAGCCGTATTCCGCTTTCGGGGATTAACACTGCTTGGTAGGGCAACTCAAAGAGAAATTCCGGATCAAGCGCTGGATCACCGATGCCACCTGCTTTTTTCCATAATTTAAGAGCCTCATTGCGTAGGTCGGTTTGAGCCAGCCTAGCAACCGGAGCATTCATTTCATTAGGTGATCGTGAATAAACCTCGACATTGGTTAGCTCACCGGCGTTGGCAAGTGCCTGATAGCGCAGGGCTTGCTCAATCCGACCGCCATACGCGCCTACACCTCGCAATAAGGCAAAATTGTATATTTCCTTTGAGGCAGCAAAATCAATGATTCGCGCCACTTCTACTTCCGGTAAGAAATTTAATAAATACACACCGTCGCCGGCAATTTTACTGTCGGTTGAAAACCCGATCAGCGGAACTCTGTATCTGCGTGATTGAGAGGCTGCGCCCTCAACGGCTCGTGACAATAACGGACCAACAAGAACATGTGCGCCGTCGTTTATTGCCGAACGAGCAGCTTCTGCCGCCCCGGCTCTGGTGCCACCAGTATCTTTGGGAATCAACACCACACGGCGGTCGTTGATCTCAAATACAGCTAATTGCGCCGCATTTAACATCGATCTGGCTTGATCGCGAAGCCCTTCGTTTTTTGCAGTAAACGGTAATAGCAGCGCCAAACGAACCACTTCTCGTCCTTGCATGTGTGGCAAGTTCAAGCCGCTTCGTGATACTGGTTTTATTATGGTTGCCGGTTTTTGTTGTTCCGGTTCTTGTCGGTGATCATCAGGTTGGTTTACCGGCGCGGGCTGGTAAGGAACGTGTCCTATGCTCGGTTCATCAGTTGTGGCACATGCACCTAAAATCAACAAACCTATACAAAGTGAAATTATTACTCTTGGATCAAACACTATTTTGCGTCCATAGTTAGAAAAACAATATCACTGGATAGCCTTAGCCGATGACAGAAGCAAATAATCAAAGCAAAAAACGTCAAAATGATGTCGTTTCAATGCCATTTAAGCCAGATTTGTCACAAAACATGCCAACCGGCCTGTATCTGGTGGCCACGCCAATTGGTAATTTGCGTGATATTACTTTGCGGGCATTAGATGTTCTGGCAAATGTCGATTTTATTTTAGCCGAAGACACAAGGCATTCAAGGCGTTTGCTTGATCGGTATAATTTACAAACCCCGATGCGTCCTTATCACGAACATAATGCCGACAAAGTCACTGACCGTATATTACAGGCATTGCAAGAAAATAAGTCTGTGGCGTTAATTAGTGACGCCGGAACACCATTGGTTTCCGACCCAGGGTTTAAACTGGTACAGGCGGTGATTGCCGCTGATCTGCCGCTAATACCGATCCCGGGGCCATCGGCGGTTTTAACTGCAATTAGTGCTTCGGGGTTGCCAACAGACAAATTTTTGTTTGCGGGATTTACTCCGGCAAAAAGTTCGGCGCGAATAAAGTTCCTACAAAACTTGAAAAATACACCGGCAAGTCTGGTGTTTTTTGAAGCTCCGGGGCGGGTATTGCGATCTCTTGAAGATATGGCAATTGTTTTTGCCAATCGACCAGCAGTTTTGGCCAGAGAGCTAACCAAAATTCATGAAACATTTGTTCGCGATACTATTGAGGGTTTAATTGCCAAATTGCAGGGGCAGAAAGTTCGTGGTGAATGTGTGATTGTAATCGGGCCACCAACCGATGAAGTTTCAGTATTAAGCGAGGAACAAATTGATGCCGGGTTGTTAGAGGCAATAGCGCGATCCGGCACCAAAGCAGCGGCAAGCGAAATGGCGCAAATTTGCGGTCGGCCAATGCGTGAAATGTATCAACGGGCTTTGCAGTTAAAAAATAAATCTCAGTGAGCCGCATATCTAAAAGGCGAGCAGAACGCAGCGGCAGGTTCGGTGAAATAATCGCTATTTTCTGGCTGCAATTGCAAGGATACCGAATTTGTAAAATTCGCTATAAAACACCTGTTGGAGAAATAGACCTGATTGCAAAGCGCGGAAAATGGTTGGTATTTGTTGAAGTAAAATGGAGAAAATCCGGGGCAAGCGCTTTCGATGTAAGCCCGCATCAAGCCAATCGTATCGTTCGAGCTGCAGAATTATATCTGGCAAGTCAGGCGGTTTCTAATCATGTTGAAACAAGGTTTGATATATTATTATTAGGGTCTTGGCGCTGGCCTCGTCATATTACTGGCGCATTTGATGCTGACAATTGGGTAAATAGGTAAATCACTTAACCTTTTTACTGGAAAATTACTTATCAACTGATTCGTTTCCCTCAGGTTAAAACCCATGCGTAATTTCATTACCCTCTTATTACTGTTTTCCACCCCCCTAACCGCCTCTTGTGTCGTTGGCGCAGTAAGCGGAGCCACCTCTAAAGAGCGTTCGATTGGCCGCAGTGTCGATGATGCCAGCGCAGCAATTTCCCTAAACACCCGATTGCGCCGCCATGGTGGTATGCACGGAGTTAGTGTTGAGGTCGCCGATGGTTTGGCGTTGCTGGCCGGATTTGTTGGCAGCCCGGAACACCGACTTGATGCTGAACGCATTGCTTGGAGCGCACCGAAAGTTATTAAAGTAGCCAATGAGATCGAAGTGCGAAACAAAAAGGGCTGGTGGGCAGGAACCAAAGATCGTTACATCAGTACACAATTGCGCGCGAAAATATTTAGCGATCAGTATATTCGCTCGACGACAATAAACATTGAAACCAGAAACCGTGTAGTGTTTTTATTGGGTATAGCCCGCTCAAATGGGGAAATTGAGCGCATTGTTGCTCATGCCAGATTGACCCCTAATGTAAAAAAAGTAGTCAGCTATATGGTTACTCCGCAAACTAGAGACGCAGATATTGTACCCTCGCAACCACTTGGCGAAGAAGAATTGCTTGGTGGCATTGATGAGGCAGAATAATTGCCAGACTTGCACACTGTGTTAGTAAAACCTAATTGTCTGTATTGATGACAATCAATAGTTAGTGAGCCAATGACCAGAAAATTGACAATCGCCACGCAGATGGATCCGGTGCAAGATGTAGACATCGCCACCGATAGCAGCTTTGCCATGTTAGAAGAGGCGCAAGCCAGAGGTTATATCAATTATATCTATCAACCAGAGCATTTGTCTTATGTTGAAGGTCGGGTGCTGGCGCGGGCGCGTAAAGTAACGGTTCGCAACAAACAAGGTGATCATGCTGATATTGGTGAAGAAGAACTACTGGATCTAGGTAAACAAACCGATGTGGTTTTAATGCGTCAAGATCCGCCGTTTGACATGTCATACATTACCGCCGCTCATTTACTCGAATTGCTCGAAGGTGAAACGCTGGTAGTCAATGATCCAAAATGGGTGCGCTCCAGTCCGGAAAAACTATTTCCATTATTGTTTGCGGATCTGATGCCGCCAACTTTAATCAGTCGTGATGAAAAAGCTATTGCCGCATTTCGCCAGCAGCATAAGGATATAATTATCAAGCCATTATATGGTAATGGCGGTGCCGGAGTATTCAGAATCAAGTCAGATGACAGTAATTACTCCAGTTTGTTGGAAATGTTCTTTGCTATGTCTAGAGAGCCGGTAATGGTGCAAGCCTTTCTTCCTGCGGTGGCTGAGGGTGATAAACGTATTATTCTAATTGACGGGGAACTAGCTGGCGGATTTAACCGTATTCCGCAAAAAGGCGAAACCCGCTCCAATATGCATGTTGGCGGTACAGCAGCAGCAATTGCGTTATCAGAACAAGATCTGGAAATTTGCCGACGCATTGGCCCTGAGTTGAAAAAGCGTGGGCTGTTATTTGTCGGAATTGACGTGATTGACGGATATTTGACCGAGGTGAATGTCACCTCGCCAACCGGTGTCCGGGCCCTTGAAAGTTTTACCGGCGTAGATGCTGTGAAATTAATGTGGAATGCGATCGAGAGCAAATTAGGCGCTTAATTACTGTCTCGTGGGTCAAATAGATGAACCAGTTTTGGTTTGTTGGTACTCATATCAAATTGCGCGGCAAAACCGGTTTTGAAAGCACTTTGTAATATTGTTTTTGCTTGTTGCTGATGACCAGTTCCTGCCTGTAAGAAATTCCACGTAGCCATAGCGATGCCCGGGTTGTGGCCAATTATTGCTAAAGTGTTTATTCCTTCACCGGCCAGCCATATTTGCTTTTCTATTTTTTCGGCACTTGCCAAATAGAGTTGCTCCTCACTTTTGATAGGTATTTCACCAAAAACATTAAGCAACCCCTCGCACGTTTGCATGGTTCGCATGGCACTGGAAACCAGCATTAAGTCCGGAATAACTTTTGCAACCAACATTTGTTGAGCAAGTACTTGCGTTTGCCGTTCTCCTTTGTCGGACAAAGGACGGCCATGATCACCGGGAACAAGACCATAAGAGGCAGCTTTAGCGTGGCGAATAAGCAGAAGTGTTTTCATGGTAGTAATTTAGAGTCAATTCCTACCGCAAACTAGTCTTAATTACGAATCAATCTACCAAAGGAGATAATCCATGCGGTTTTTCTTGTTTTTTATGGCTGTTGCTCTGATGTTTTCATCATTGATGCTAGCCAATATTCATCCTTATTGGTTTGCGCCGGCAATATTTTTCGCGGCAATCACTGTTTACGGGGTTTTTGATCTGGTACAATCCAGCCATGCTTTATGGCGGAACTATCCGGTTATGGGTCGAATGCGCTGGTTGTTCGAGTTCATGCGCCCTTATATGCAACAATACCTTGTCGAGGGCGAAACCGATGGCATGCCATTTAATCGCGAACAGCGCTCATTAGTGTACCGGCGAGCAAAAAACGTACAAGCCTCAGAGCCGTTTGGTAGTCATGTAGATTTTAACGAAGCCAAATATGAGTGGTTAAACCCGTCTTTGGCGGCGGTGAAAAATGATCCTAAGACATTTAGAGTGCTAATTGGCGGAAAAGACTGCAAGCAACCATATCTTTATACCGTGTTAAATATATCGGCAATGAGTTTTGGATCGCTTGGCTCAAACGCCATATCAGCGCTTAATCGTGGCGCGGCAAAAGGTAAGTTTTACCATGACACTGGCGAGGGTGCGATCAGCCCATACCATAAACTTGGTGGTGATCTGGTTTGGGAAATTGGCTCTAGCTATTTTGGTTGTCGTGATCAACAAGGAGGTTTTAATCCTGAAAAATTCGCACAAAATACCAAACAAGATTGTGTAAAGATGATCGAGATAAAACTAAGCCAAGGGGCAAAACCAGGGCATGGTGGCATTTTGCCTGGCTCAAAGGTCAATAAGGAAATTGCTGAAACTAGAGGAATACCTTTGGGTGAAACATGTGTTTCTCCGCCGTATCATACCGCGTTTTCCACGCCGCTTGAACTGATGCACTTTATTGCGAAACTACGCGAATTGTCTGGCGGTAAGCCTGTGGGTTTTAAACTATGTATTGGCCATCGTTGGGAATTTTTAGCCATAGTCAAGGCAATGTTAGAAACCGGCATCACCCCGGATTTTATCGTCATTGATGGTGCCGAAGGTGGCACTGGAGCAGCGCCAGTAGAGTTTCAGGATCATATCGGCACGCCGCTTCGCTCCGGCTTGGTATTTGCCCGCAATGCTCTAATTGGAGCTGGACTAAAAGACCAAATTAAATTGGATGCTAGCGGCAAAAGCATTTCGGCTTTTGGGCTAGCTGCTGCAATGGCAATCGGTGCAGATTTTTGTAATTCCGGGCGCGGGTTTATGTTTGCTTTGGGTTGTGTGCAATCGCTTAGTTGCCATACTAACCATTGCCCAACCGGCATTGCCACGCAAGATAAACTGTTACAAAGAGGATTGGTTGTAACCGATAAGGCTGAGCGGGTGTATTCTTATCACTTAAATACAGTGCGAGCATTGGCCGAAGTCGTAGGAGCCGCCGGGCTTGCGCATCCATCTGAATTGCGCCCACACCATATCTATCACCGAGTAAGTGCAACACGAGCTTTGCCAGCCGATGAGGTTTATGATTTATTGGAAAATGGTGATCTGCTTAACGATCCGCAAAACACTTGTCTAGGAACAGACTGGGCGCGAGCTGATGCTAACAGTTTTGCACCGCAATTTTCGAAATAAACTCCATCAAGCCAAAAAGTGGAAAAATTTTAGTTTGCCCTACCGCGATACTAAAACTTTGCTTTTGATGGCGGTTTTTGAGTAAGTTGGTGGATCACAAATATAAAGGATGAAAAATGACTTTGGAATTTGATCTTTTTTGGTCGTTTCGCTCGCCATATTCGTATTTAGCGGCTCCGCAATTATTAGAGCTTACAAAAAAGTACGATGTAAAGTGTAATTTTCGGGCGGTCTATCCATTGGCGGTTCGGGTAAAAGACTTCTTCAAAACAGTAAACCCAATGTGGCCAGGGTATATTATGCACGATCTGCCGCGTGAGGCAGAGCGTCTGGGCATGGAAATTCAATGGCCTGAGCCTGATCCAATAGTTCAGGATTTTTCAACCTTAGAAGTAGCCACCGAGCAACCGTTTATTACTCGTTTGACCCGTTTGGGAGCTGCTGCCGAACGACAGCAAAAAGGATTGGCCTTTGCCAATGCTGCCAGCGCAAGAATTTGGGGCGGAGTTAAAAATTGGGATCAGGGTAGTGTTTTGTCGGAAGCTGCCAGCGAAGCCGGTTTGGATTTCTCGCAAATGGAAAAACTGATCACTGACGAAAGTGAGAAACTAGATAAAGAAATAACCAAAAATGAAGCAGATCAAGCAACCGGCGGTCATTGGGGTGTGCCATTGATGGTCTTTGAGAAAGAGCCGTTTTTTGGCCAAGACCGGATTGCAAGCCTTTTATGGCGGATGCAGCAAAAAGGATTACAGATTAGGTAATTAGTTTTAATTTTCATCAATTCATCGTGAACAGGACGAGTTTTACTTTGCAGGTCAACGTAAATAATCCATGATCCCGTAACTTTTTGGGAGAAAAAAATGCGTGCAATTCTTATATCTATAATGTTTCTGGTCGTAAGTTCGGCTGGTTTTGCCGATGATGGAGCAATGGCGGCCACTGATCGCGGGCCAGAAATTGGGGCAATGATCCCATCTGACTTAACCAGTATTGATCTGTCTGGTGAAGTGACTAACTTTGATGGTGTTGTTGGCGAAAACGGTCTGGTATTGGCGTTCGTGCGTTCGGTCAAATGGTGTCCATTTTGCAAGACTCAAGTCAAAGATCTGGTTTCCGGGGTAGCTGATATTAATGCCAGAGGGTATTCATTGGTGGTTTTAAGCTATGACAGCCCAAAACACACCAAGGCATTTGCCGAAGAATATGAGCTGGACTTTACGTTGCTTTCTGATCGTAAATCCGAAGTCATTGATGACTTTGGTATTCGTAATGATAAATATGGCAAGTTTCATTTTGCTAATGGCGTACCACACCCAATGATTTTCATCATTGGCGCCGATAAAACCATTCAAGCAAAACTGGCCGAAAAAGGCTATAAAGACCGTCCACCAGTGCCGCTAATTGCACAAACTATAGATTCTATAATTGCTGCAAAAGAGCAATAAATTTGCCGCCATCGCAGCCGGGGTTCCACTTTATAGTGCTTGTGGATATGTTACGGTTAGGGCATGGAATGAGGTAACCAGTAATGAGGTAACAGTTCCCCCAACCTTGATGGAAAAGAAACTATGACTGTATTGATTGCTACCAGCACTACTGATTTTGATCCAAGTGAAGTAGCCATTCCGTGGAAAGCATTAAGAGATGCTGGTGTTGAAGTATATTTTGCCACTGATACCGGCAAGACAGGAGCTGCTGATCCGATCATGTTATCTGGTAAAGGTTTGGGTTTTTTCAAAGGATCGTTAATTGCCGGTAAAGCCGCGCAAGCCGCTTATAAAGAATTATTGAGCGATAATAATTTTCAAAACCCGATAAGTTATGATGCCATCAAGGTTGAAAATTACTCTGGCATAATTCTGCCCGGTGGCCATGCTCAAGGCATGTTGCCTTATTTGGAGAACAAGACACTTCAAAGCGTGATTGTTGGTTTTTTTGCCGCCGATAAGCCAGTTGGCGCAATCTGTCACGGGGTGGTTGCTGTTTGTCGCGCACTAAAACCCGATACTGGAAAATCAGTATTATGGGGTCGCAAAACCACTTCATTGCAGAACCGTCAGGAATTATTGGCGCATAAGCTAACTAAACGCAAAATGGGCGATTATTTTTTGACCTATCCCGATATAACCGTTGAAGACGAGGTGAGAGCAAGTTTGGCCTCGCCAGATGATTTTATCACTGGGCCAAACCCTATGTTCAGAGATAGTGCCAAAAATCTAAAACCCGGATTTACAGTACGTGACGGTAATTATCTTTCGGCGCGTTGGCCGGGTGATGCATATTCATTTGCCAATGAGTTTTTGCAAATGATCCGCGAATACGAAGCTAAGTAAAAGCCCTAGTTCAGGAGGATTATCGTTATTCAGCTAACCATTCGAGATTATCTTTTTTGATCATCCAGACAAAGTCCCCCATCCATCACACCGCGTATTGAAATCCAACAAGAGCTTATCTAGTTTCTCTTGCATTTCTATTATGGCTTCATATGTTGGAATCATCGTTATGGAGTTTTAGACTGAAAAACGTGTAGCAGGATCTAAATTAGCTTTATCATCATAAATATCTGGGTCAAATCCTAGTAAAACTGTTCTAGCGGCAATTTTTTCTGCAACTTCCAAATTTGCTGCATAACAATAAAAACCCAGCTCCCTAGGAAGGGCCAAATCTACTCCTTCCTTATGAGGGTCATAAAGAACGTCACCATCATCATCATTAGGGAATTTCATAGCTTTAGTCTCCATCCTTGTTGACGGTATTCTTATCAGTGGATTCAATCTTGTTGTAATTTTTGTCGCTTTTTGTGGGTTACACTTTTGTCACCAATAACTCTAATTGATAATCCAAACGCCTTATATGCTACGCCTTTCCAATCAGCAAGCATCTCGATACAAGTCTCCAATTCCTCCAAGAAGCTTTTGCTTGGTGCTTTTAGAATGCTGTACCCATATCCTTTTTTTGCTAGAAGATCACTATTAGGCATTTTACTCACCGCATTAGGAAGCAAAAGCATACCGTTTTCAAAACCAAATTCCTTTAAAAGGATTATTTCGTCAAAACCGATGTCCACACCTAATTCTAATGAAGTAATAATATCTACTTCAAGCCCAAGTAACTTGCCAAGTTTCTTCCAATTATCATAGTATGAACTAGAAATTTTCATGATTGTTTTTACCACCCCAAAACTTGTTTATAAAGTTTAGCGCGTAGCAAATTAAACCTCTGGATAATCTGCAAGAAATTATGGTGAGGCAATTGTTTTGACGGCAACACTTGTGCTGCCAACTATTACGCCACCGCTATCAACGAATTCGACAAATACTCTATTGATCGCCGCGTTATTGGCAATTTGCGCCTGACCTTGGACAAAAATGCCAAATGTAGGTGTCGCATTAGCCCCGACATTAAAAGTTAGATCAGCGCTGGGGGCGGCAAAACAAGCTCCCAAAGCATCTGTCTGACAAAGCGTTGCTGTAACTGCAACCGCATTTGCTCCGGTGTTAACCTGTGCCGTAACGCTTCCTGCAATTCCTAAATTAGTGGTGGCCACGGCAAAAACTCCGGTTCCTGTATTGCCGGGGACATCAACGAACCCGTCATTATTAAGTGTCGCCACTAATGCGATCATATCAATAACCGGCGATGTGGATGCGCGAAATTGTAACGTGTTAACGCCGGCAATAGCGGTTATGCTAGCGCCGTTAAAACTGCTGGCATCAAATTCCAGTTGCGTTGGTGCAATGGTATTAAACGGACGAAATGCCACTATATAAGTTTGCCCCAACCTACCTTCAATCAAAGATGGGGTGTTTGCTGTGCCAATTACTGCATTGGTTGTTGGTTCGGTGATCTGATAAGTGAAGTCGGCTATTGGGAAAACTCCCTTTAAGGCAACGCCTACGTCATAGGCAGGGTTGTCTGATCCGTTCAGTATGGTCATGAAAAACGTGGTTGTGGTATTGGTTTGCACCGAGCGACTAGAGGGAAGAATTGCCGAAACCAGAACCGGCGGCAAAGAAGGCACGTCTGAAGAAATTGCCGGACCAGCACTTATTACAAAGTTACCTTTTTGCGCATTTGCATCTGTGTGACTGATCGCAATGAAAACACCTCCGGATAAATCCTGTTGCGCAATATTGGCAACTAAATACCCGTTTTCGCTTTGCAAAGTAGAAATGTCTCCATTGGCTAATTCAGTGCCATCATTGGCCTTGGTAACCACCAACTGTGGCAACATTCCTAATGCCATATTAAAAACCCGAACGCTTAAGTCTTGTGAGGTGTCGGGGTTGGCAATGTGAAAAACATCAACATCGCCGGCAAAATCAATCCGACCACCAATATCAGAATTATCATCTGCTAATATAGTTGCTCCTGCTGTTGTATTGCTATGGTTATCATCATCACCATCGAGCAAAAAAACTTGTACAGAACCTTTGCGTTCAAAGTTTTCTCCAACAAACGATGTTGTTGGAGAAAACACATCACCATTTTCACCAATAGAGCCAGCCTTACTTTGATTATACTTTATACCCAAAAAAGGTAAATCATGGTTGGGGCTTTTACCAACATCAGTGAAAAAAGCTTTGTTCTGTGGGTTCGATACTGCAACTTCAAATATATGGGCGCCTAATGCCGGAGAAAATTGACCACCGTCATAGTCTACCAGAACAGTATATATGCCATCCATAGAAACGGCATCACCGTTAATGCCCTGATCATTCATTGATACTGACCCAGTAGATATTTCAAATCCAGTCGGAGTGATATGAAACAATTCAACATCAACTCCACTGATTGCTCGTCCACCTTTGGTGATGGCGGCAGTTACTGGTATCGGCCCGGGGTAAGAAAGTTCATTTGAGCCAAGCGTTTCGACCGTTACATCGTAAGTCTCTCCAAATTTGGGCACAGACAATACGGCCATTTCCAAACCAAAACTGGCACCCGTTTGATTATCAGTAGCAAGGCTCCAATTTCCAACGCCAGCATTGGCTGTATCGTCCTCATCTAGGTAAGCATGGCAAATAGTTTGAGTATTGCCTGAAGTGCAATTAAAATCAGCGGCAACCGAACCAGATGGCGCCGTTACTGAAAAAGATATGTCATTGGCATTGGCTCGATCAAACGATACTAACATTTGCAATCTACTTACTGTAGCATCTATGCGCATCACCAGATCTGCCACGGTTCCTGCAGATGAAAACACTTTTGTTGACTTGATTACTTGGTAAGAGGTGCCTTTTCCAAGTGCTCGCACAAAGGCTCGCTGAATCTCTACAAGCGAGCTTGGAGCAATTCGATACACACCAAAGGTTTCCTGTGCAAATTGCCGCAAAAGTTGTTCAGGCGCATCATCTCCATAAGCAAAAGGGCTCAAAGAAACCAAGGAAGTTTGGTAGTTTGCTAAAATTGATGCTGCGGTGGACGTTGTTGAATTGGTGTCATCACCGTCTGAAAGCAAAAACACCAACCGAGTGGCTGTAGTATCATTTGCGGTTTTGAAATCATTTAACATATCCAGCGCTTGTTGAGTTCCATCAAACAAGGCGGTTGAACCTTCTGCCGTAAAACCATCAAGCGCGAACTTCAAATCATTCCTTACCGAAACCCCAGGCCCCGGTTCTTCGGTTATTGGTGTAACCACCTGATCTATAAAAACATTGGTCTGAAAATGGGTTAAGCCAATGGATGAACGCCCTTCTTCGACCAAGTCGATCAGCACTTTGGAGGCTGCAACCGCATTGTCCAACTCACCAAACCGCATGCTTATAGAGGTATCAACCGCGATCACCATTTCCAGCTCATTTTGTTGCCAGATGATTTTTAAGTCCTGTCGGCAAGTAGTTCGTTGCGCCGGCAATTCAATTCGGTAATTTGGCGGATTACCCGCAGCGGCCGCTGCTGGCTCTCGGCCAGCAAGGTTGGTGTATTGAATTCGGTTTTTTGACCCGGCGGTTGATGTTTTACCAAATTTCTTATCTGTATCTGTCGAGGCCAGCAGGGTTTCCCAGCCACTTATTCCATGTAAACGTCCTTGCACCGTTTTTGTGGAAAAGTTGTCTTTTTGAGAAAGGTTGAGATAACGAAAGCGATCAGCTACTGATGCATTTGCCGCCGGCCATTGATTGCTCATTATCGAAGGAAAGGGAGGGGCTTCATCTCCTTTACGCGGGGTAATTAGCCCTACGTTGGTTTCCGTGCCTTCATATTCGTCAAACAGGCCCAATACATAATGACCCCATTCGTGACCTAAGGTGTACCCCGCCTTTTCATGATTTGCCGGAAGCAAAGCATTTACCGCGGTGGCCATAGGAAATACATCAGCAAAGAAAATTCGTAAACCATTTGTACCAAAACCACTTGTATGTGCGGAAGGCCAGTCTCTTGCGCTCCATAAAATATTGGCGCTTGAAGCATGTAAGCCCCGTTTGAATAACCGCACTTCACCAAGATGTTGTGCACCGTTGGTTGCTTCGCATACTGCATCAGCGAAAAACCGTATTATTTCTTCATAAGCATTTTGTTCGTCGTCTAGCGCACCAAGGTCAACATCAGCATCATCATCACCAGCCGGATAATTTGGAACACCTAGTTTCTCATAAATACTCACCGTAATGTCAAAAACTGAACGATTGCTAACCCGGTTGACCATCGGTTTACCAAGGCTCAGCACCTGAACAGTTTTTCCAGACGGCGTGACTTCTCGTACTTTAGAATAAGGAGAATTACCTGCTTGTGCCGCGCTTGCGAAAAAAAGCCCCGCGACCAATACACATATAAACTTGATTGATTGATACACCACCAACATCCCTCTAAACTAAACAATGGGGTTGAGTATACTCTTGATTTCAGCTTTTGGTCAAATTTAGCAGGTAATAGCTTACACCCCAGTAGAACCAAAACTACGCTTGGTATCTGACAGATCAACTGTCACCATGACCCGTTGTCCTGGCTTTACTTCTAATGTTTCATCGGCTGGATATAAATACACCAAAGGCCATGGGAAATAGATTGTGCGAGATGAACCTATTATATCTTATGAGATGGTTCTTAAGAACCAAAATGTTCGAACTCAAAAGACCGAGGCGAGTCGTTTTCATTTATGGAAATGGCGCGCCTCGACGAAGATACGTCAAATGCCCTTTTCGCCACTCTAGCAGAGTGGAATCAAGTGCTCAATGCCGAAGCTTTGAAGGGGGATTATGAGCCGCGACCATGAGCGGCGATATAATCGATCAGGCTCAATCTGCCTTTAACGGCAAGCCATATCCCAAAGAGGATAAACCCAAGAAGCGGTATCCAACGCCTGTTTGTGTGCGCTTTTCCGAAGAAGAACGTGCCTTGCTTGAGGAAAAAGCGGGCGACTTAACTACAAGCGCCTATGTGCGCCTTTGTGTGTTGGGAGAAGATGCGCCCAAACACCGCACGCGCAGTAAAAAGGCCGTAGAAGACCATCAAGCGCTCGGACAGCTTCTCGGCTCTTTAGGGAGCTCCAATGTACCGAACAACCTTAATCAGCTTTCTAAAGCCGTCCACAACGGCGATTTGCCTCTGCCTGATGATATTGCCGATGATCTCAAGCAAGCTGCTTTTGAGATTGCTTACATGCGGCACATGCTGATGAGCGCTCTTGGTCTCGCCTCTGGTAATGCAGAGGACGCATTATGATTATGGTCGGCAATAGTCGCGGTAATGGTCAAAATTTGGCGCGGCATCTGCTTAGCCCTGAAAACGAGCGTGTCAGCGTACACGCTGTCGATGGCTTTATGTCCGATGATTTACACGGCGCTTTCAAAGAGGCCGAAGCGGTAAGTAAAGGTACACGCTGTAAGAAATACCTGTTCTCACTAAGCCTAAACCCGCCCAAAGGTGCAGAGGTCGGTACGGACGTTTTCGAGACAACAATTACCCGTGTGGAAAAAACCTTAAATCTAAGCGGGCAACCTAAAACCGTTGTCTTTCATGAAAAATCAGGCGTGGACGGCAAAACCCGCCGTCATTGCCATGTGGTTTGGAGCCGCATTGATACGCAGGCCATGAAGGCCATTCCGATGGATTATTCCAAGCGAAGGCTCAATGAACTCGCCAAGGAACTTTATCTTGAACATGAATGGGAACTGCCCAAGGGCTTTATCAGTCCCCGCTTCCGTGATCCGAAAAACTTCACATTAGACCAATGGCAACAAGCCAAGCGTCAAGGGCAAGACCCCCGCGAGATCAAGGCCATTTTCCAAGACTGCTGGAAGCGTTCGAATAGCAGAAAAGCTTTTGAAGCATCGCTTAAAGCACATGGCTATCATATCGCCCGTGGTGATCGCCGGGGCTATGTCGCAACCGATATGAAGGGTGAAGTTTATTCTATTCCAAAGTGGTCAAACGTAAAAACGAAAGAAGTCAGAGCCAAGTTAGGTGATAGAGAAAGCCTGCCCTCTCTTGAAGAGGCGAAACAAAATATCGCCAATACGCTGTCACAAACCGTCGAACGACTTGCGCAAGAGCAAAAAGCCAAACTCGAAGCCCTCGAAAAAGAAAAAGAGGCAAAGGCCAAAGCCTTGGCCGAAAAACACGTAAAACAACGTGCTTTACAAAAATCACTTCAAGAGCAACGCGCTGCTAAAGAAGAACAAGCACGCCAAGAGCGTTTTAATAAAGGGCTTCATGGTCTTCTAGATCGGGTTACGGGGCAGCATTCGCGCACCAATACACAAAATAAGATTGAGGCATTCGAAGCCGCGAAGCGTGACCAGAAACAGCGTGATGAACTCATCTTGCGCCGCCTTCAAAAACAACGAGACCTTGCCGCGCGCCATGAGCAGGCGAAAGCCAAACCGCAAGCTATCCGCACAGAGCTGCGCACGGATTTAGAACGCTTGGAAGCCCTTAGAAATCGCAGCCGCACACCCAAGAGTGATGGGCGTGATCGCGAACCATAATGAGAGACAAATCCGAAGCGAAAGAATTTACTTGTGAACTATAGTACACACATGATATACTGAAAAGGTGGTAAACATGGCTGATGCAGCCAAAAAACGAGAGGTCTTATTTTACCAAGACGAAAATGGCAAAGAGCCGTTTACTGATTGGTTAGAGAGTTTGAGAGACATACAGGCGCGAAGGCGTATTTTGAAACGCTTGCGTCTGGTCGAGCAAGGACACTTTGGTGACTGCAAAGCAGTCGGCGGGGGCGTAACGGAATTGCGCTTTTTCTTCGGCTCTAGCTATCGGGTTTATTTGGCAGAAGCAGCAGGCGATATTGTCCTGCTCCTGACTGGCGGCGATAAAGCCTCTCAAACGAAAGATATTAAACGGGCGAAAGCCTATTGGAGGGCATATAAAAATGACTAAGCAGATTTTGAGAAATTTGGACGCGGTGGAAGAAGATTATTTTCGCAAGCATCCCGAAGAAATGGACGATTATATCCAAGAGATATTCGCGGGCTATGCACAAGATCGCAACGCGCCCGCATTGCTTGCCTCCTTGCGCGTTATCGCCAAGGTGAAAGGTATGAGCAACATTGCGCAAGAAATCGGGCTAACGCGGCGCGGTCTATACAAAGCCCTATCAACCCAAGGCAATCCGCGCTTTGATAACATCAACGCGCTTATGCAGTCTTTTGGCTATCAGTTAATGCCACAGAAAATAGACGGCCCAGTATAAGTAGTCACCGCCACTCTAGGTTTTTCTGCATTTAGCAAACCCGATTCCACCCATTTTTTGCGAGACTAGCTGCTAAGTTTCGCTTATGATATACTGAATATATTGGAGATAAACATGGCTTCGCTGGAGCAAAAAATTAAAGAGATTGAATTGCGCCCGTCTCGCTTATCAAAAAGCGAGGTTGAATCACGCCGCCAGCATATTGAAGATTTCATGGTGATCAGCGCGTTTGAAGGACTTTTGCCCTCCGCCCTATCGTTGCGCCTACAAAAATCTTTTGCCGCCGAAAAGCTGTCTCCAAACGAATATATCGCACTTTGCCAGCAACATTCTGGTGAACTACGCACATGACGGATAAGAAAAGCCCGTATTGGAATAGTCATTCCGATGCGTATCAATATCCCAATTCTACAGTTTTAAGAAACCGCTTTGATGCCAGAGACGGCGCGGAACTGGAAGCGTTAGAACTCAACGCCACTCTCGCCCGAATGCCAGAAGTTCAATCGTTTATTCAAAATCAAAAAATCACGTTTAAGCTGTGGCAAAATATTCACCGCATTTTATTTCAAGATGTTTATGAATGGGCTGGAAAAACTCGCACCGTCCAACTTTCCAAGGGCGGTACATTATTTGCTCACCCCGAACATATTCAAAGTGAAGCGGACAGAGTGTTTAAGGAACTGCGCGGCGAGAATTATTTGCGTGATTTGCCCAAGACTGAATTATCTCAGCGTTTGGCCTATTATTTCAGTGAGTGTAATGCGTTGCACCCTTTCCGTGAAGGCAATGGCCGCGTACAAAAGCTGCTTTTTAGCGAACTTGTTCGGCGGCTTGGCTACAGGATCGAATGGAAGCAATTATCTAATGATGAGCATTTACGCGGCGTAACTGATGGTTATCACAACCGCTTCGATACGCTGACCGTAATATTTGAAAGAATTATTAGGCCGATTGCCTAACCTTAAATAATTCGCCCTGCCGCGCCGCCGCCGCGTATTCTTTCCATGTTTTTGACTGCGCCTCCTTGTCCAGCCAATCGATAACACAAGCAACAACGTCACCGTCATAAATTTTTTCAATCGTTCCTATCGGGTGAAAATGTGACTTGTAACCCGTTTCTGTCATTGGAAGTGGGGCGCGAGGTGGGTTGATTGATTTAATTTCAGGGTGGGCAATTGAGCCGCCAAAGTCTCGCGGCTTATAACAGGCTTCAATCTCAATTCCGCACCAATGAATTTTATATATTTTGGAAGTCATTTTATGCCCTCCAAAATATATGAACGCTACTACCTGTTTCAATGGTCAACACGCCATTGATTTCAAGGTCGCGCCCCATTTTTTCATAGTCGATATAGTAGCGAAGTGTTTCGGGGATTTGCGTTGTTTCCTCCGTCAACTGCTCGGCGTAAGCAGTTGCCGCTCTTACAATAGTTCGCGTCCATTACCACAGTTAGAAAAGTTGCTAAGCAAGCGCGTACCAAACTCCGCGCCCACGGCCATGCATAACCAGATGCCCTTTATCAACGAGAATGCGGAAATGTTCTTTCAGCGTATTACGGCTGATGCCTGTGAGTTTAATCATATCACCAATAGTCACACGGCCATGTTCGCGGGCTTGTTCTAGAATTTGAACAGAAAGTTCAGGCAATGCCGCCAGAACAATTTTTTCTCGTTCAGCTTTCTTGGAAAGGGTTTTTACCTGCTGGTACAATGATCTCAAAAAGAACAAAAGCCATGGCTGCCAGTTTGGATCATCGGTTCTGATTGTGCCTTGGGTTTGCCTTAGGGCTAGATAATAACTTTCTTTGTTTCTCTCTACGATGCTTTCGAGTGATGAATACGGAACGTAAGCATAGCCAGAACGCAAAAGAAGAAGGGTTGTCAGGACACGACTAAGCCGCCCGTTCCCATCTTGAAAAGGGTGAATTTCTAAGAAAACAACAATAAAGATCGCGACCACAAGCAATGGATGTAGCGATTTATTTTCTAAGGTTTCTCGCGCCCATGTAACTAATTCCTGCATAAGCATGGGCGTGTCAAAGGGCGTGGCCGTTTCAAACACAATTCCGATTTGTTTTCCTGTTTCGTCAAATGTGGCAACGCTGTTAGGACTCGTTTTATAGTCGCCACGATGCCTTTGGTCTTTTTGGCTATAAGCGAGTAAATCACGGTGAAGCTGCTTGATATGATTCTCTGTAATGGGTATTTCCGCCCAAGACTGAAAAACCGTCTCCATGACATCAGCGTAACCAGCAACTTCTTGCTCGTCTCGTGTTTCAAATGATTTAATCTCTAAATTAGCGAGGAGCTTCTCAACATCACGGTCAGAGAGCTTACTGCCTTCAATGCGTGTTGATGAGCCAATACTTTCAATCGTGGCAACCCGTCTTAGCGCGGACAGTCTTTCTGGTGCTAAGGTGCCTAAAGCACGCCACGCACCCTTGAATTCATCTATCGATGAAATCAATGAAAGTATGTCAGTTGTAATGTTTATATTGTCTGTTTTAATCATAACAACCAATACTACACCCAATTACACCCATTTAGCAAGCCAATACTACACCCAATAACACCCGTTTATAAGCTGGTAGAAAAATATGATCGAAAATGGCTCTAATCTCTGCATATTATACGGAGATTGGGATAGCCATTCGCCGTAAAGACCAACGCTTTACTCAAATTTGGTGTTAAGTTGCGCTAATTTTATGTGATATTAACATCATTATAGTGTTATTTATAACCTTATCGTGCTACAGTAGTTACTATGATGACACTTATTGCACCAAGCAAAGCCCAAGATATGCTCGCCAAAAACATTCGTGCGCGGCGGCTTGCTAGGGGATTAACGCAAGCGGGACTATCGGAACGCTCTGGCGTAGCTCTGACAACCTTGCGTAAGTTCGAGCGCACAGGCGCAATTTCAGTGAAAAGCCTGTGCAAATTGATGATGATCGTTGGTGGTCTAGAGCAGCTTGTTGCGGCAAGCGCGCCCGTACAAAGCGAGTTTAATTCTATTGATGAAGTCTTGGCGAGCAAGAAGGCGCAACCACGCAGGCGGGGTTATCGCTCATGAGTTTCGCGCCTGTTACACAGATAAAAGTCGGCTTAGATTTTGGGATTGGCACAATTGATGTTGGTCGTCTTGCCCTTCGAGAGCGCACAATTTATTTTGAATATGAACCTGAATTTTTATCGCGTGGACTAGATATATCCCCGCTTCGCCTACCCTTAAAGCCAGAACTTCAACAGTTTGATACGAGCCTCTTTGAAGGGTTGCCGGGCGTTTTTAATGACAGCCTGCCCGATGGATGGGGGCGATTATTGTTTGATCGCACAATGCGCACACAAGGCATATTGCCGCAAGACTTAAGCCCTCTTGATAGACTTGCTTATATTGGCCGCACAGGCATGGGCGCACTGACTTATGAGCCAGATTTTACCTCTGAGGTAACCGCGCCTGATATTAACCTCGACCATCTAGCGCAGCATGCCCACGCGGTGTTGCAAGGGCAATCGGATGATGTGCTAGAGGTTTTACTGGCTCTAAACGGCTCATCGGCAGGAGCGCGGCCAAAAGCCCTCATTGGATTTAATAAAAAACATAATCATATTGTGCACGGTGCATCCATACTGCCAAAGAATTACACGCCTTGGCTGGTTAAATTTGCCACCACGCAGGACGGTATAGACGCGGGCGCAACCGAATATGTTTATGCGCTCATGGCTAGGGAGGCTGGTATAGACATGATGCCGTGCCATCTGTTTGATGCGCAAAACGGCGCAGGGTATTTTGCGACAAAACGGTTTGATCGCGACGGTACGGCGCGGCTTCATACCCATACGGCTTGCGGACTTCTTCATTCAGATTTTAGAACGCCGTCATTAGATTACCAAGACTTGCTCGCGCTCACCCATCATTTAACCCGCGATATGCGCGAGGTCGAAAAAATGTTTCGTATCTCGGTATTTAATGTGCTGGCACATAACCGCGACGACCACGCTAAGAACTTTACATTTCTGATGGATGCAAATGGCACTTGGCGCGTTTCCCCTGCCTATGATTTGACATTCTCATCTGGCCCAAGCGGAGAGCAAAGTACAATGGTCATGGGTGAAGGCAAAGCCCCAAGCTTTGCGAATTTACAGACATTGGGTAAAGAAGCTGGACTAGCAAAGCCAAAGGTTTTGAGCATCATTGACCAAACCAAAACGGCTTTGTCACACTGGGAAAGCCTTGCTAAAACGCACGGCGTTCGTGCCGCAAATATACGCCTGATTAAAACCCGTATGAAAGCCGTGCAGTAAGACGGCAAGCCATGATGTGTGACATAACGCCTTATGGTTCACTCAAAATAATTCACCTTGCCGCGTCGCCGCCTCGTAGTTTTGCCATTTTCTAGATTTTGCCGCTTCATCAAGCCAATCGATAACACAAGCAACTACATCCCCGCCATAAACCTTTTCAATC
>JAKITZ010000228.1 GCA_021647805.1 Robiginitomaculum sp. | reverse complement strand
ATTTGCGCCGAATAATATTCCGACATTACCGATAAGTGGCGAAATTCTATTGGTGTCAAAAATTTATCAATACCGATCAAAGTATCAGATATTACAAACAACAAAGCACCAATTCGTGTCCAACGCGGGATTTTTGCGGCAAAACTTGCAGCGGCCATTAGCGACAAAACGATGAAATAAACCGCAATTGCAGGCATTAAAGCACCGGTTTTTGGCAAAACTATTGCCCCCATCACCAAAGCATATAATCCGATCAGGACGATGATTGTCCGCCGAGACAAATCCAACTCTGACCAACTTCGCAAAGTTTTGGAGAAAACCAGCAAATAAAATAAATGGCCAATAAGAAACGCCGCCATACCCACGGCAAAAGTCCACTGCACATTTGCTGCCAAAGCAAAATCACCGACCCCTGAAAACACTAATGCCAGCGATAGGGACAACCGATAAGCCTTTGGTGCTTCACGCCAAGCAATCACAGCCAAAATCCATATAGGAACAGTTTTCACCAATCCAGAAACCGGAAATACAAAATATTGCGGAACAAGCAAATACACACTGGCCAGCACAGCGGCAAATATTAGCAAAATTTTACTAATATTGCTCACAAATCAAAACTTGCTATTACCGGTACATGGTCTGATGGCTTTTCTTCTGCTCTGGTTTTGCGAGCAATCTCAACATCGAGCAGATGATCACTTGCTTGTGGTGACATCAAGATGTGATCAATATGAATTCCGTGGTCTTTGTTCCATGCGCCACGCTGATAATCCCAAAAAGTGTATTGATGATCACGGCCATCTTTGATTTGCCAAGCATTACTAAAGCCCAACCAATGCAAAGCGGCAAATTCGGCTCTGGTTTCATCAGCCATCAAAGCATCATCAGCCCACACAGCCGGATCCCAGCAATGGCCGTCTTTTGCAATTACGTTATAATCTCCGGCCAATATCAAAGGTTCTTCAAACTGTAATAATGATTTGGCATGTTCACGTAATCGCCGCATCCAGCGTAATTTGTAGTCAAATTTCTCTGTTGTTTTAGGGTTACCATTCGGCAGGTAAATACTGGCTACCCGCACCGGGCCATTGTTGGCGGCAATCACACACTCCAAGTATCTTGCTTGCTCATCGCTCGCATCACCCGGCAATCCGGGTAAGGTTTCTTCGATCTCAAACTTCGACAATATCGCCACACCATTATAAGATTTTTGCCCCAGAACCGCACAATTATAGCCCATGTCTTCAAATTCCAGATACGGGAATTGCTCTGTTTGGCATTTGATCTCTTGCAAGCAAACCACATCCGGCTTTGCTGAAGCTAGCCATTTGGTAATATTACCAATGCGGCTACGTACCGAATTAATATTCCATGTAGCTATTTTCAGACCAGTAGACATAATTTCACTTAGCCTTTTGCATCAATAAATTTACGGCGCAATTCAATCAATCCTTCGGGTAGGTTCTTATTGGCTCGCACTTCGGCTTCACTCAAACCGTCCAATTCGTGCGGGAACACCAACCATTTATCAGTTTCATGCAAGTAATAATCCGGCACCCTGTCGGTCATATTTTTTGTCGGCTTGTAATAAACGGTACCAACCCGTAAATCTTTTGGCATGTTTAGTCTGCTCAAGGTCTGCATCTCGCGAATGATAGCGGCAATTGAACGACCAGAATCAAACACATCATCAAGGATCAGCAAGCTATCGTCAGCATTAACATTTTCGATCAAATAGTGCAGCCCGTGTACTCTTACCACTGCGTCCTGCTGTCCAATACCGTGATATGATGAAGTGCGAATAGCAATATGATCCGAAGCCGCACCGCAAAACTCCAACGCCTCTTGTACGGCGATACCGATCGGCGCGCCGCCACGCCAAACCCCTACAATATAATCAGGTCGAAAGCCAGAGCGCAATATTTGCTCGGCCAGTTCAAACGAGCCGGTTAATAGCTCTTGTGCGCTAATGTAGGTTTTTTCCATGAACTTGATCCTGTCGGAGATAATTTAAGATTCGCGCTAATATAGAAACTTGTTGAGCAATAGCCTAGGTTATTTACGAAAGAGATTCGCATCACATAAGGCAAACCAGATAATGATAGCTGACAAGCAACAATTCATTCTTGATCGAGCTATCTCAGTTTTGTCGGGGCAAGAAAGTTTCGGTAATTTGCCGCTCGACATACCTGGCCATTCAGAACGAATTATCGAAGTCCCTTGGGCAGCTCAATATTTACGCGATGCGAAAAATATATTGGATATCGGCTTTGCAATGTCGAGCCTTGACTGGCTGGGGTTGTTACTGGCCACACAAGCACGCAGCAATACTTCTTTGCAAGCAGCAGACATTGTTAAGCCAAAACGAGTTGCCAGCAGATACCCTGAACCTTGGCGTGAACGGGTGTTATCCGTACCGGTGACTATTGGCGATATTCGTAATTGCGAGCTGCCATTGGAACATTTTGACTTTGTGACTTGCATTTCGACCATCGAACATATCGGTTTTGATGAAGCCAGCATTGATGACCCGAACAGTGCTTTTAAGCGCGGCAAAACTCCGGCTGAAATTGCCGCCAATCGCGATCCAAATACTAACCGTGATGTTTTGAACGCCTTTTACCGGGTATTACAAACCAATGGTCGGGCAATGATTTCGGTTCCCATGGGGCGCGGCGGAGCTACTTTGCTCAAAGACAGCCTTGGTCTTTACACTCGCCAGTGGGAATATGAACAAGATAGCTGGAATGAACTGACCTCACACCCGAGCTTTACAGTCATAGAGCAACAATTTTTTGCACTTGGAACCGATGATTGTTGGCAGCAAGTCGCCAGCCCGGCAGACCTTGTGGATTTAAGCAGTGAGTTACAGCCACACGCCAGCGGTTGCGCGGTTTTAATATTACAAAAGCGATAAATTCGATACAAATTGGTATTTTTACAAGTGAAATAAAAACACACCACATGTTTTGCTGTTTTGCTCACTGGAAAGATTGCTAAAAAGCTCAGCAGGGAAAACCTCTTGCTCACTAATAATGTTCGCAACAACCTAGCAAAAGCCCATGTTTCATTGGGTTAGCTACATATTTACATTGTCAAAGAGCCGCAAATAGGCGTGGTATGGCCGCTTGCAAGACTATTATAGCAAGCGCGGATAAAGCGAGCATGCTTGGAACTTATCACCGTTGTCCAAGAGTAGGTAAGTGCAATTAAGTGCTAATTCTTTGTCAATTAGCCCTTGTTCGAAGTAGCTTCTTTGCCAATGATTGCTAATTAAGGGTCAACGAGCATTTGCCAACAAAAGTGTATGCGGTTTTGTGGTGAGCAAATGCGACCACTTAAATAAGTAGTGCAAGCAAGACCCTTGTTTGCACTTGTTGTTTTGTCTCGCGGTGAAGCACCAAAACATCACGCATCGGACTCCTTCTCCCATTGGGGAGAGTCCTCAAGTAGCAAAGCGATAGGACAAACAAAGAGTCCTCAAGTAGCAAAGCGATAGGACAAACAAAGAGTCCTCAAGTAGCAAAGCGATAGGACAAACAAATAGGCTGGGTTGAGGGCTTAAATGATCACAATTACGAAAACTGGATCACCCGAACAAGTCGTGTGATGACGGACGGGGTGAAATCAGAGCGCCGTTACTACACAAGAACCGAAGCCCATTTGCCAAT
>JAKITZ010000227.1 GCA_021647805.1 Robiginitomaculum sp. | reverse complement strand
AACATCAGCCACACCACGTGTCTTACCAGCCTTATTCAAGGTGGTGTTGCGCAAAACATTGTTCCTGAAACGTGTAATTTTTCATTCGAATTTCGCTTTTTACCCGATCAGGACCCGACTGAGCTTTTAGCGCCGATAAAAGAATTTGCCAAAAATACCCTCGAAGCCGAAATGCGCAAAAGCGCGCCTGACGCCAGGATTGAAATTATTGAAACCCTGGCCTACCCCGGACTGAACACCTCGCCCGACGCTGATATTGTCAGCTTTGGCAAAGGCCTGTGCCAGCGCAATACCCACGGCAAGGTGGATTTTGGCACAGAAGGCGGATTATTTCAGCAGGATGGCGATATCGAAACGATTGTCTGTGGCCCCGGCTACATTGCTCAGGCACATGCGGTTTACGAATGGGTTAGTCATGAGCAGTTATTAAAAGCCCATTCAGTGTTTACCGAGGTTTTTAAGTTAAATGACTAAACCGCAAAATAATTCCCATGAAACTAGGCAGGTAGTTCGCGAGCTGCTTGGGGCGATGACCGAGGGGCGCGAAGTTCGTAGCTGGTTAAAACAGTTTGGCAAGCTGGAGCGTAGCCGATTTGCCATTATTAAAATTGGCGGCGGAACTTTGCACGATGAATTGCCGATAATTTGTTCGGCTTTGGCTTTTTTGCAAAAACTTGGGCTGTGTCCGGTAATCGTTCACGGTGGCGGGCAACAGATTGATGATGCTTTGCGATCGGCAAATATTGAAACTCCGCGCATTGATGGTTTGCGGGTAACCAGCGATCAGGCAATGCCAATTATTGCTGCAACTCTACGAGAAGCCAGTTTGGGGTTTATTTCAAGTCTAAATGCTTTTGGTGCGAAAGCTTGTTTTTATCCGGCGACAAATGTTGTCGCTAAACTGCTTGATGAGGACAAGTTTGGAAGGGTAGGAAGTCCAACCAGCATTGATTTTGCGGCAATTGACGCAATAACCAAAAGGGGCGAGTTGCCAATTTTAACCAGTGTTGCAATTGCTAATGATGGCCGCGAAGTAAATGTTAATGCTGATGCTTTGGTGCGTGAATTGGCGATTGGTCTAAAACCGCAAAAAATTATTTTTCTTACACCTACCGGCGCAATACTCGATGAGAATAATCAACGGATCTCGGTGGTTCACCTAAAGAGTGAATATGAAACCATGATGCGCCAAGACTGGTTAGTTGGCGGCATGAAATTAAAGCTGGAGCAGATCAATGATATGCTGGCTGAGTTGCCATTAACTGCTTCGGCGGCAATTACCCGTCCTGATATGTTGATCAAGGAGTTGTTCACCCATAGTGGTTCAGGAACTTTGATCCGTAAGGGAGAGGGCATTGAAATTTGCCATGACATAGCAAAACTTGATTTAACGCAGGCGACGAAATTGATCGAAACAGCGTTTGAGCGCACTTTGAGTGGTAATTACTGGCAGAATATCAATTTTGAATTTGCAGTAACTAGCGATAGTAACCGGGCTTTGGCTTTGGTGGTTAAACAAAATGGACAATTATATCTGGATAAATTTGCCGTGCTTGAAGACGCGCGTGGCGAAGGACTAGGCGCGGCGGTCTGGCGGGATTTGCGAACATCCGCACCGCTTTTATTTTGGCGTTCGCGAATTGGTAATCCGGTGAATTCGTTTTATTTCTCAGAAGCTGATGGCAATGCAAAATTGGGCGATTGGCAGGTGTTTTGGATTGGCGATGTTAATTGGTCGGGCTTGCAACAGCATTTGCAGCATATTGCTGAATTGCCCGATAGCTTTGTGAAAACGCAATTATGAGTAAAAAGCGCATAGGTCTTGTTGGCGGTCGTGGATTTGTCGGTGGCGAATTGATTCGTTTGTTGGGCGATCATGAGCAAATGCAATTAGCCTTTGCATCATCTTCAAGTAAAGCAGGCTCGCTGATTGCCGGCACCGATTTGGATTTTATATCGTTGCAGCCAGAGCAGTTGCAGCAACATGATTTTGATGCCTTGGCTTTGGCGTTACCTAATGACAAGGCCAAAGATTGGGTTGAAGTTGTTGACGCAAGCGGTAGGGATATTTGCATTTTAGATATAAGCGCCGATTATCGCTTTTATGATGATTGGGTATATGGCTTGCCTGAAATCAACAAGAAACATTTGGTTGGTGCAAAGCGGATATCCAATCCGGGCTGTTACGCCACCGCTGCACAACTGGCGCTGTACCCGTTGCGGAATTTATTGGTAGGCACCCCGGTGATTTTTGGAGTGTCAGGATATTCAGGAGCCGGTGCTACGCCAAGTTCGAAAAATGATCCGGACAATTTGAAAGACAATTTGCTACCGTATTCGCTTTGCGGGCATATTCATGAGCGTGAAATTGGTTTTCACTTGGGGCGTGAAGTGCATTTTTCCCCGCATGTGGCGGCATTTTTTCGCGGTATCTCTTTGACTATTCATCTTGATTTTACGGAAAAGGTCAGTGTTGAGCAGGTAAATGAATTGCTAGGGGGGTTTTATCAAACATCATCGTTTGTTGAGGTGAATAGTGAAATTCCAAATCTGCAAACCGTAATTAATACTCCGATGGTTAAAATCGGTGGCTTGAATATCAATGAAAGCCAGCGCCATGGTGTAATTGTGGTGGTATTGGATAATTTGCTAAAAGGTGCGGCCTCGCAAGCAGTGCAGAATTTGGAATTGGCACTGGATATAAATTAAGTATAAAATTACTGAAATAGACTGTTAGTGAAGATGACAAGGGCTTTCGAAGAAGCTAGTGTATTGAGTAATGACCACTAAAAATGGCGATAAAGCATCTGGTCAACGAGATAAAAGGGGAAGTTGATGGTTAAAAAATCAGCAGAGCAAGCGGGTAATGAAGCAATGGATCACCCGTCAACGATAGGTTCATTAGTCGGGTTATCAAAAGAAGAAATGTTAACCGCAGTTGGTGGTCTTTTGCGCTCGACGTTAAGTAGCCCGATGATCACGGCGCGGCATATTGGTAATCTAGGCAAGGAAACTATCAAGATTGTCCGCGGTCAATCCGAGTTGGAGCCGCACCCCAAAGACCGCCGTTTCAAAGATCCAGTTTGGAAATCCAACCCATTTTATCGTGCGGGACTACAGTACTGGATGGCTTGGGGTAATTCTGTTGACGAATGGGCGGCTGATTTGCGAATGGGCGAATTAGAACGCGCCAGAGCAAGATTCATTTTAGGAATGATTACCGATGCTTTGGCTCCGACCAATACACTAATCGGCAATCCGGCGGCGATGAAGCAGGCTTATGCGACCGGTGGAGCATCGTTATTGCGTGGCTTAAAAAATGCCTATTCTGACATTACTACAAATGGCGGCATGCCAAGTCAGGTTGATACACGCCCCTTTGAGGTTGGTGAAAATCTGGCCACATCAAAAGGCGCGGTGGTCTTTCGGAACGAGCTGTTGGAGTTGATCCAGTATCAACCAACAACGCCAGATGTTAGTAAAATTCCGCTTTTGCAAATCCCACCGCAGATTAACAAGTTCTATGTGGCCGATTTAACCCCGGATAAAAGCATCATACACTATTTGTTGTCCCAAGGTATTCAGCTGTTTGTCATATCGTGGCGCAACCCGACGAAACAAAACGCTGGTTGGGGTTTGGCGCAATATGTTGAGGCCATAGAAGAAGCTTCAGATGTGGTCATGAAGATCACAA
>JAKITZ010000226.1 GCA_021647805.1 Robiginitomaculum sp. | reverse complement strand
AAAAAAAAAGATATGAAAACAAGAAAATGCCCTTGAGACCTGAAAAACTAAATAAACGCAAAAGCCGTGTCGTTGGCAAGTTAGCCGCTGAAAACCGCAACTTTTCCCGTGGAAAACTGGAAATTTCTGGACGGCTTCTGGCCGAAAACGGTTGGGAATATCCGTTTACTGTAACCGATATATCTCCTGGGGGGATATTAGCGCAAAGTGACTATATGCCCAAATTGGGTGAACAATTAGTCATGATAACCGCCGAACTTGGCCGCATACAGGGAAAAGTAGTAAGATGTGAAAACAACGGCTTTGCCTGTGCTATTCAATCAACAGTTCGAAAACGCGACCAACTTGCGGACAGGCTTACTTGGTTGCTAAACTACAAACGTTTGGGGCTAAAAGATGATCGAGTGGCCGAACGTAACGCCAAAAGCCAAGAGGTCTACCTAACTCTTAGTGATGGAACTCGTTTCATTGCCGCATCTTTGGATATGTCAATTACTGGCATGCTAATACAAACAAAAGAGACCGTCAGATTGGCAGAAAAAATTTCAGTAGGGAAGTTATCAGGAACTGTATCTAGGATAACAGCAACAGGTTTTGCTATTCAGTTTGATATACCGATTGCAACCCGGCCCGCTGCATAATAGTTTGCCACATAATAATTTTGAATTTGAATGGAATAATCTATAATATGAGCTGGTTTATCAAAGTGCGTGATGTCATTTACGGACCGTACTCTATTGAAAAAATGACACAATTTGCCACGGAAGGCCGAGTTGGACCTAAAACTATGGTTTCGGACAATCGTGAACATGGCTTTCACCCGGCCAATGATGATCCAGAGTTAGAATACATACTACAAAATAAAGATACGGTTACAAAAGAACGACGCGGTACCTCATCAAACCAAGACGGTCAAAATCAACGTATGTTTATCCTCTACGCCAGATTATCGGATAATATGTCTATGGAATTTGGTTCGCACCTAAGGCAATTTGGCGAGCCGCTAGAGCCAATTCCTGATGTATGGTTATTGCGCACAGCAATACCGGCGGATCGTTTACGCAATACATTATCCCGTGAGCTAAACGCAAATGATAGCTTGATGATTTTTGAAATTAACCCAGATCAAGCAGCATGGTTCAACATTGGAGAAGTTGAAGACAGACAATTTCGTG
Source organism: Robiginitomaculum sp. (assembly GCA_021647805.1). GTDB lineage: Bacteria > Pseudomonadota > Alphaproteobacteria > Caulobacterales > Maricaulaceae > Robiginitomaculum_B. Next base: position 2,650 of record JAKITZ010000226.1, on the reverse strand, counting down.
AATTCCTTAATGCGGTAGCCACAAACCATTAATATAAGCCAATAGAAATAACCCTTTGCTTACAACTAGTTTAAGACTATACACGTCCAACTTCGACTAAAGGATATGACATGCGCCACCTAACAATCATTACAGCTTTCACATTGATATTTCTTGGTGCTTGCTCCGATCCTTCTGCATCCAAGCAAGCAGTGGAGGCAGAGTCCAAAGCAGATTTACTAAAGCAACAGCAGGAAACCATTGAACTTGAAGCAAAAGAACAAGCCGAAGCTGATACTCTTGACCAGCGAAAACTAGCTGAAGCAGAGGACGAAATTGCCAAAAAAACTGCTATTGAATTGGCCAAGAAACGTGCGAAATATGACCAATTCAAAAAAACCGCGATTGATGCTGCTAATCTTGCCGAGCAAACAGCAAATGATCAAAAAACTGCCCTAGAAAACTCAATCTTAGAAGTTAAAAAGAGCAGGAGCAGTGATTCAGCAATTGATGAAACTGATACTAGTGAACCAGAAGAGTAAACTTAAAACCGATCATGGAGATGTCGGTTTCCAGTGGCTAACAATTCGATCCATATCAGGTCTTGGCCGCTCAACCGGATTCTCACTAGCCGTACCAAGATGAAAAAATCCGGCAATTTTCTCAAAAGCCTGCACTCCAAAATGCTGGCGAATATCTTGATCAAAAGCATACCAACAAGTAAGCCAAACACCTGCAAAACCAGCGGCATTACTTGCCAATAGAAGGTTCTGCCCTACTGCGCCAACGGTTAGGTTTTGTTCCCAAACGGGTGTTTTATGTTTTTCATCAGGTGATGAAATCAACGCAATTACTACTGGAGCGTTTGAGAACTTATGCGATTCTAAACCAGCCTTGCTTTTACCCGATTTCGGATTTAGCTCCAAAAACCTTTGCCCGATTAACTTTGCAGCTTGTTGCTTGGCCGCTCCTAAGAAAACCACAAATCGCCAAGGCACTACCCGACGATGATCTGGAACTCTGCTGGCCAGTTGCAAAATCATACTCAACTCATCACGTTGCGGGCCAGGTTCTGTCAACAAAGCCAGAGGGGTGGATCGGCGTTGGTTCAAAAAATCAAGCACTTGAGTGCTGGCCGTGTTAGACGGCAGGCTTTGACATAAAGATGGCGGAACTGGCGAATATGACATGAAATTTGACTTTCAACGGAGTTTTTGTTCAGATGATCAAGCTTTGTTCAAGGCAGGTTTTAATTTGATACTTCTTTTTGCTAAAACCAGATACACTTTTTACTAAGTACCTTATATAAAGAAAACTTGTTTATCTCTTACTTGCAAGGAAGAATATGGATACCGAACGGGAATGTTGCAATAATTTGAATAAGAGCCCGGCTGAGCGGCGGCACGAGCGTGTCCGAAACTCAATCATCAGCGCCGCCGAGAAAATGTTTGCCCGTGAAGGAGAACTCGCAGTCTCTATGCGTCGGTTGGCAGAAGAAACAGATTATTCGCCTGCTGCTCTTTATAAATACTTTGGCTCCAAAGCTGAGGTTTTCAATGCAGTTAGAGAATCATTTTTTGAACGACTTGTCGAACGTATCAGCGCAGCAACGAAAGGCTGCTCCACCGCCAGTCAGATGTGCCGTGCAGCCGCGTTAGTATATATCAATACCGCTCTTGAAAATCCCGGAACCTATTTAATGGCCTATTCTAGTTGGTCAGATTTCGTCAAAAACGATGAACACACATTTGGTAATCAAGCCGCTGAATTATTGCAGATATTGATTGCCAATGGGGTCGCCAGTGGTGAGTTTAGACAACAAGATATAGCATTGGCTGGCAAATCTGTCTGGGCAGCGGTTCATGGCTTAACTAGCTTACTCATTCAAGTACAAGAACTTGGCTCTGGCGTTGAAGGTAATGAAAATTACTCGACAGAAGATATGATAGAATTTCATATTGATTTTATGATTGGTGGACTTATTTCAACCGAAAAATAACAAGCTGGTTGACCAATCCTCTTAAACATGAATAACAGGCATTCATAAAAAGTGAACACTGTTCGCTTTTAACTTGTGTGGATCACCCTTATATTACCGCCATCAATGCCGCACGGTCTTTTTGAAAGCGATAAGATGAAGTTTGTTCGCCCATTATATTTCATACTGCCCTTCATTGGAATTGTAATGGCAATTACGGTGTTTGCCAAAGCCAATGACACTCAAAGCACCCCGCAATCTTCTCCAACTCCGGTTTCGGTATTGAACGTTTCCTTTCAAGAACAATTAGAAATTTTTTCTACATGGCCAGCAACTGTTACGGCCAAACGACAAAGCAATCTTGGCTTTGAACGCGGTGGCCTGATTGCGCAAATCTTGGTTGATGTCGGCGATAAAGTGCAAAAGGGTGACAAGCTCGCCAGCTTAAATACTAATACGCAAACTGCTGATCTAGCTGTCGCACAAGCAGCCATCGACCAAGCCAAAGCTAATCTTGACATTACTCTGGCTACCACCAAGCGACAACAAGAACTGGCAAATGCCGGTCATATTTCTTCACAGCGGCTCGAAGAAGTAATAGCGACAAAATATAGTGCCGAAGCATCGCTGGCCGCAGCGAAAGCCCAACACAAGGCAATATTAGCGCGGCTAGAGCTTTCGCATATAATAGCA
>JAKITZ010000225.1 GCA_021647805.1 Robiginitomaculum sp. | reverse complement strand
CCCCATCAACCATCTTCATTAGTAAATTGGCTATCTCGACTAAAGGCGCCTCTCGAAGCTCTAGCTTGTCTAATATTTTAGTGTCGCTCAGTACATCAACACACAATAAATCAAGTTGTACAAATAATTCGTCTTGGTCAGACTGACAAAACGAGCTGTTACGAACGGCTCGTTGGGAATGAGCGATTTTGCCAATAGCTGTTAGTGGCTTGTCTGGCCCATGCGAAAACCAAGTTCTAGTTTTGTGTGAACCAATAGCGGCCCTTAAAAATGATGCCAGCTTTTTTTTGTTTTGATCGCCCAATATACTTTCTTCAAAAACCAGTAATTGCCTAATCTCTTCAGCAGAGTTTTTCTTACATGAATCCAGTAAGCTTTGAATAGATTCGTTTTCCAGTAATTTACTTGACCGGCGAGTAAACGCTTCTGCTAGTCTATCAACCGGCGCAAGAGCCTGATCAACACCCCTTAAACGCTCGGCTAAGCAACGATTTAATTCTACTTCTTTGGTAAAATCATCTGGAAACAGTCGCCTAGGGCCACATAAGTCACGAAACACCCTTGCAGCTAAAACGCTTTGGGTATTTGGCAGAAATTTTGAGGTAATAGCAGTAGCTAATGTCTTGGCAGCATCGCTTCCTGATACAGAATCGGAACCGATTAAAATGTCGGTTATTAGATCAAGCTTTTCGCCAAGCGTGCTGCCGCCGACAATTTGGTCTAATGCATGAGGTAAAGCTAGAATTTCTGAAATAAACTCGTCAATTACTTTTAATGCTTTTTTACAACCTTGGCCTTCTACTAAAACATCGGAAACGCAGCTTGATAAGAATATTGCTTTATCTTCCCACTGCTTCATTTTGCCAAGACCTTCCGCCAAAGCATAACGCACTGCGAATTCTGGATTGTTATGTTTTTGCGCTTGTAGATATATATTGGCAAACCCACCTTTTTGAATTTTTGGAAAAGTTGTGGTTTTTTCAATCTTGCGAAGTCGAAGAGTTGCCTTGTCAGCAAGCTCGGTTAACTTACGAACTACATGTTGGACAGAACACTCTTGCGATCCGGCTTGGGCGATGGCTACTTTTTGGATTGCATGCTGGCGGTCAAGCCCAGCTGTTTCAAGTTTTTCCGCCATGTCTGGACGGTATAAAAGTTCTATCACGCTGATATTATTGCGTTTTAACCACGGCGCCAATGCTCTTCCAAGTGTTCTTCTGGAATGTAAACTATATAAATCTTCTGGCGAAGAACATGAAGGATCCATACGGTTGTTTTCTGGCATTTTTCGCCTGTGCTGCTCAGGCCCTTGCGAGAAAATTTGCGTTGAATGAAAAACATCACGAGCTTCATCAAATGATTCTTTGCACACCCGAACCGAACAAGAGTTGGAAGAACCGCTTGTTTCTTTGGCTAAACCAAGCGCTTCTTTGCGGCTTTCACAAGCTAGAACCAAGTTCCAGCCGGCCTTTTGGTGCTTCTTCTCATATACTTCATAATGGACGTTGGCGCTCATAAGGCTAATTCCCGTTTCACGTATACTTATGATTATCTAACGCAAAGGCCTTAAAGTCTTATGAAAGCCGTAATTACGCCCGTATTGCGCCAAAACTAAATTATACTTAGGGTGTTAATTATAGTACACAGAACAAATAAAGACCTTAGGGGGTTCCATGAATAATATTGCGCTTGTAGATGACGATGAAAATATCCTGACATCTGTTTCGATGTTTTTAGAAAGCGAAGGCTTTTCAGTTAGAGTGTATCATGACGGGGTAACCGCGCTTAGCGCCTTAACCGATATTCCGCCGGATTTGGCAATATTTGACGTTAAAATGCCACGAATGGACGGAATGGAATTACTTCGCAGATGGCGACAAACCTCTGATGTTCCAGTGATTTTTCTAACCTCGAAAGGCGATGAAATTGACGAGGCACTTGGCCTACATTTAGGGGCCGATGATTATATTACCAAACCTTTTTCGCAGCGATTATTGCTTGGTAGAATCAAAGCTGTATTGCGAAGATCGCAAAGCTCAACGGCGGAAACTGATAATGGTGATGAAAAGGTTATTGTGCGCGGTAATTTGACGTTGGATCCAAATCGCCATGCTTGTGTTTGGAATGGAGAGCCGGTTCGCCTTACGGTTACGGAATTCATGATTTTACAGGCTCTGGCAAATCGCCCGGGTTATGTAAAATCCCGTGACCAATTGATGGATGCGGCCTATGATGACCAAATATATGTAGATGACCGGACAATAGACAGTCATATTAAGCGATTGCGCAAAAAGTTCCGGGTGGTGGATCAACAATTTGACTCGATTGAAACATTATACGGGGTCGGATACCGGTACAACAGCGCCTAAAAAGCGCCGTAAATTGTCGCTTGGGTTTTCCCGGCTATCCCGACAAATCCTGTTGGCAAATATGGCCGGATTACTGGTAATGGTGATCGGGGTCTTGGTGCTGGATGAAATGCGTCAAGGTTTGATTGATGCCAGAATTGCCAATTTACGAGCGCAAGGTGAACTAATTGCCGGAGTTCTAGAAGAAACCGCCACAGTTGGTACGCCGTCACCGAAAATGGATACCGATCAAGCCAGAGTGGTTATGAATGGTTTGTTTTTATCCGATGCCGCAGCCAGAGTGCAGTTGTTTGATCAATTTGGCGAGATGATTACTGATAGCAATATCCTGCGTGATCAGGTTCGAGTTGACCCTTTATCACCGATTCGCGAAGGATTAAGTTTTCGTTCAAAACTTGCGAATTGGCTGGATAATGTAGGCAATACTATTGGACGGTTTAACCCAATATCAAAGTCAAATGATTTGCCAAGGCGCACCAGAGCTGAGGAGGTGTCCACCGCTTTGCTTGGGGAAACAGTGGCCGGCGAGAGAATTGATGAAAATGGTGAGCGAGTGGTTAGTGTTTCGGTTCCGGTGCAACATGTTGTTGCTGTCCTTGGTGTGGTTACTGTCGAGAGCGATGATGTTGAGCAGATCATTGCTGCTGAACGACAAGCATTGATACCGTTCATTATTGTTGCTGTTCTGGTGACATTGGCATCGTCTTTGACGCTGACTTTTGTTATTGCCCGACCGATAAGATCATTAGCTTTGGCCGCAGATCGTATTAGGCGAGGTCAGGTTAGACGAGCCAGCATACCTGATTTTTCCTCAAGGCGCGATGAGATCGGTGATCTGTCGAAATCTTTAGAGAGCATGACTAATGCCTTGTATGATCGGCTTGATGCGATTGAAAGTTTTGCTGCTGATGTATCGCATGAGATAAAAAACCCGTTAACTTCAATCCGTAGTGCTGTTGAAATTTTACCTAAAGCTAAAAACGCTGCCGCCAGAAAAAAATTATTACAAATACTTAATTCTGATGTGTCGCGCCTGGATCGATTGATCAGCGATATATCATCTTCTTCACGGTTGGATATTGATCTAGCCAGAGCCCGTGCTGAACCAATTAACTTGCCGTTGTTTATGCGTGATATAGTAGAAATGTACGAGCATAATAATTTATCAGACTCTGTTAAAGTCGTGTTTGAACAAGCGCTTAATGTTCCTGAAATTCTTTATGGAGCCGAGCAACCTTTGGCAAGAGTGCTTCAAAACCTTATCGATAATGCTATTACATTTTCTCCGGAAGAAGGAACAGTATATGTAAGATTATCTTATAATCAAAATGATGCTTTAATAGAGGTCGAAGATCAGGGGCCGGGTGTGCTTAAGGAAAACCTGGAAACCATATTTGGCCGGTTTTATACGGATCGCCCTAAGGGGCAAAAATTTGGCACTCATTCTGGTCTCGGC
>JAKITZ010000224.1 GCA_021647805.1 Robiginitomaculum sp. | reverse complement strand
ATACGCAGTCATGGCGGGCATGATGGCACTAATTGGCGGTTTGCTTTTTGTTATTCGCGAGCCTGAACCAACGGCACTGGCTATTAAAGATGCTTCAATGCCATTTGCACAGCGTATAGCTCAAAACATAGTTGAGCCTTTTTTGGCAATTGTTAAGCGGCTAGGAAAATGGGCAATTCCGGTTTTCTGTTTGGTTGCAATTTATAGGCTAAGTGATTTTACCATGGGAGTTATGGCATCGCCTTTATATGCTGATCTAGGTTACACAAAGTCACAAGTAGGCACTATCACCGGCATTATTGCTCCTTGGCTAATTGTCTTGGGCGGTTTTGCTGGCGGGGCGCTAACTCTTTGGATTGGCTTGATGCGGGCGCTGTTAATTGGCGCGGTAATTACGGTTTTCTCAAACGGTGCATTTGCTTGGCTGGCAGGGCAGGTTGGTGCCGACATTGGGCATTTGTTCATTGTTGTTGGGGCTGATAATTTTGCCGCCGGTTTTGTTGGCGCAGCATTTATTGCATATTTATCTGCATTAACTGATCCGGCAAATGCGGCAACACAATATGCTGTTTTTAGCTCGCTTTACGCTTTTTTTGCAAAATTTGTTGCCGGATTTTCAGGCGTGTTGGCCGATGCTGTTGGTTATACCAATTTCTTCTTGGTCACAGCGTCATATGGTATTCCAGCGGCAATGCTGATCATTTGGATTTTACTGCGTGGCTCACCAGCCGCTAGAGGTATTCAAACAGCTTCAACCCCAGATGCATAAGCGGCAAAACTAGCCATATTGACGATCTCGGAAACATTAGCCCCCAAGGAGCATATCTGTACCGGTTTTGATAATCCGGTCAATAATGGCCCGATCACCGTGGTTTGGCCGATAGCAGATAATAATTTGGTTGAGATCGAGGCTGAATGAACCGCAGGCATAATCAGAACATTCGCCGGCCCGGTTAAACGACAAAACGGATACATTTGTTGAGCAATTGGATCCAACGCCACATCGGCGGCCATTTCGCCTTCATATTCAAAATCGGCATCACCACGTTCGTCAAGCAACTGCACGGCCTTGCGGATATTTTGACTGCGTTCACCACCGGGATTGCCAAAATTGGAATATGATAAAAATGCAACTCTTGGTGTAAAGCCAAGATAACGAACGCTCCTTGATGCCTCTACCGCTATATCTGCCAGCTCTTCAGGGTTTGGAAATTCCGTCACATTGGTATCGGCGATGAAAACAGTATTGCCCTTGGAAAGTGCGATAGACAAACCAATAACCCGCCGGTCTTTAGCTGGATCAATGGCTCGCAACACGTCTTTTAATGCTATATCATAATTGCGGGTAATACCGGTGATCATTGCATCGGCATCACCTAATGCCAGCATGCAGGCGGAGAAAATATTTCTGTCATTATTGATAAGCCGCTGAACATCACGGCTAAGATAACCGCGTCTTTGTAGCCTTGCGTACAAATAATCAAAATAATCGGGATTGCGATCCGAGAGCATAGCATTACATATCTCGATATCGGTACAATCATCCATGCCGACCAGTTTCATATTGCGGCGTACTTGTTGTTCTCGTCCAATGAGTATGGCTTTGCCAAAACCTTGGTTTTGATATGCCTGCGCAGCGCGTATAACCGCCGGTTCCTCGCCTTCGGCAAACACCACTGTTTTTGGTTTGCTGCGAACTGCACTATGAATGGTTTGGATAAGAGCCGCCGTTGGATCAAGGCGCTGTGCCAATTCATCACGATAAGCGTCCATGTCCTCAATCGGTTTTCTGGCAACTCCGGTGTCCATCGCTGCTTGTGCTACATACGGCGGGATAAAAGAAATTAGCCGTGGATCAAACGGCGCTGGAATAATGTAATCCTTGCCAAAACTAGGGCGTGCGCCATGATAAGCGGCGGCGACCTCGTCGGGAACGTCTTCTCTGGCCAGCTCCGCTAGTGCATGAGCGCAAGCAATTTTCATATCTTCGTTAATTGTCCGCGCACGAACATCAAGAGCACCACGAAATATATACGGGAAACCCAAAACATTATTTACTTGATTGGGATAGTCAGACCGACCGGTTGCCATGATCGCATCGCGGCGCACGGCATGAACTTCTTCGGGGGTAATTTCCGGATCAGGGTTAGCCATAGCAAAAATAATCGGATTTTTGGCCATTGATTTGATCATGTCTTGGGAAAGAACACCAGCGGCAGACAAACCCAACACCACATCGGCACCAACCATTGCCTCATTCAAAGTTCGCATATCGGTAGTTATTGCATGGCGTTGGTTCCATTGGTTCAAATCATCACGCTTATCATGAACAATACCATCGCGATCAACGACTATGGTGTTTTCTTTTTTAACCCCTAACGACTGCACTAAAGCCAAAACTGATAAGCCAGCAGCACCAGCTCCAACCAGAACCAGTTTTAACTTGGCAATGTCTTTGCCGGTTAACTCAATGGCATTGATCAATCCAGCGGTGGCAATAATGGCCGTGCCGTGCTGATCATCATGAAACACCGGAATATCCAAAGCATCACGCAAGGCACTTTCAATTACAAAACACTCTGGGCTTTTTATATCTTCAAGATTGATGCCGCCAAAAGTATTACCAAACCTACGCACACATTCGACGAAGGCTTCAACTTCGGTTTCTTCAATTTCGATATCAACACTATCCACATCGGCAAAGCGTTTGAATAATACTGCTTTGCCCTCCATCACCGGCTTTGACGCGGCAGGCCCCAGATTGCCTAAGCCTAAAATGGCAGTACCATTTGAAACCACCGCCACCATATTTCCTTTGGAGGTGTAATCATAAACCGCATCAGGGTTTTCGGCGATTGCCCTAACCGGAGCTGCAACTCCCGGCGAATATGCCAGTGACAAATCACGCTGTGTCGCCATTGGTTTAGTAGCCGCAATGGCTATTTTGCCCGGTTGCGGGAATTGATGAAAATCCAGTGCTTCCTTGTCGGAGGTGGTTTGCTTACGAGAAGCCATTGATGTCTGCGCTCCAATTATTGGGTTGGTTGTGGCAAATCGTATGGGTGTTTGCGTTAACGGGTAATGAAACAAATAAATAGAAGAAACACCATCAACCTTCAAAAACCAGTACCCATAGTTGAATTTGTGTTTTATTCTGTTTTGATGACAAAGCCAAAATCAAAACTAAAAACCGGAACTACCCCAATGATGGCGCAATATTTGGCTATCAGAAAAGACCTGGGCGAGGCTTTATTGTTTTTCCGGATGGGTGACTTCTATGAGCTGTTTTTTGAAGATGCGGTCAAAGCTTCAAAAGCGCTTGATATAACCCTAACCAAACGCGGCCAGTATTTGGGCAAAGATATTGCCATGTGCGGGGTTCCGGTTGTCGCGGCTGATGGGTATTTAATGCGGCTGATCGAAAAAGGTTTCAAAGTAGCCGTTTGCGAACAAACAGAAAGCCCGGTAGAGGCAAAAAAACGCGGCCCCAAATCGGTGGTACGCCGGGAAGTGGTTCGCTTGGTGACACCGGGAACTTTGACCGAAGATGTATTGCTTGATGCAAAATCGGCCAACCGCCTTGTGGCCATAAACAATACTGCTTCTGGCGATCATGCTTTGGCTTGGGCTGATGTTTCTACTGGTGAATTTTCGACAATGGAATTTACCGGTGAAACAGCGCAAAGCCAGATGTTTGAAGCGTTAATTGCGCTAAACCCCAAAGAGATCATCACCGCAAATGATATTGGCTTAACAGAGTTTTTGGCTGAGCGGGATATTGTAGTGACCATGCGCGAAAGCTCGGCATTTCGGGTTAACACACACAG
>JAKITZ010000223.1 GCA_021647805.1 Robiginitomaculum sp. | reverse complement strand
AGCCTTGAGAGTCCCCTACGATAACCCGTCCTGCCCGCCACTTGTCTGACGTCAGCGGTTATGAGACTGGACTTGCTTCAGTAAACATCAAGACTGGATGGTGGGCCCGGTAGGACTCGAACCTACGACCAGACCGTTATGAGCGGCCGGCTCTAACCAACTGAGCACAGGCCCGTAACCAGATCGGAAACGCTCTATGCCGTAAACCCGCAATACTGGCTCACACATGTCCTCGCTAAAATCCAAGATACAAAAATATCAAACCTCGACAAACTTATGTCGTGGAACTATGTTGAACATAAACAGTGAACGCTTACGTTTATTCACATAAAAATAAAACCCAAGTATAAGGGAAGTATATGAGATATATTGGTCAGTTAGCTATTGTAATTTTGTTTGGGCTATTAAATGCCTGTTCAAAACCATCTCCTCAACATGCAGATGTCACCATTTATACGGCCAAATCCATACTGACTTCTGACCTTAAAAATCCAACTGCAACGGCTGTCGCAGTACGAGGTAGTAAAATTGTTGGAGTCGGAACTCCTACAGAGCTCGCCAAAATATTCAATGGTGCTCTCGCCGACAAAACCTTTGCGGACCAAACCATAATCCCTGGCTTAATCGACCCCCATGTGCACATGATTTTGGGTGCTATGATGTATGCCAAACCTTTTACACCGCCTTGGGATGTCGAAACGCCAGCAGGAACGGTTAAAGGATTAACTGACAGAACAGCGTTTCTTGCACGGATTACCGACATAAATGCGGGGCGCAAAGGCACGGATCCCTTGGTGATCTACGGATATCATAATTTGGTGCACGGCAGTCTTGACCGACACGACCTTGACGCCATCACCACGCAGCGCCCTCTCATAATCTGGCATTATTCCGGCCATGATTTTTACTTAAATAGCAAAGCGCTGGCTTATGCCAAAATTGATGCTAGCTGGGGACGCGAATATAAGGGTGTTCCCCTAGATAAAGACGGGCAGCCTACGGGGCGGGTTTACGAAGATGCGGTTTTCGCTTTCTTGGCTAATGTCGGTCATTTGTTTTTGTCGCCCAAAGATGTTAGCTATGGCTTTAAGGGTTTGCAATCCATGTTTGCGAGCAATGGGGTGACAGCTGTGGCAGAGCTTGGCTACGGACTGTTTGGCTTACCGCTTGAAGATAATTATTACGAGGCGCTTATTGGGGTAGATTTTAGTACTAAAATTTATATGGTTCCAGAGCACCGGGCTTTTGAACAGGCTTTTGGTGAAGAACGTATCGCGAAGATGGGCGAAATGGTCGAAGCAACCAAAGACACTTGGCCGCGTGTACTACCACAAGTAAAATTGTTCACTGACGCCGCGTTTTACTCGCAAACTATGCGCGTTTCACCGCCGGGATATACGGGTGGGCAAAATAAAGGTGAGGAAGGACTTTGGGTTACGGGGCCTGACGACCTCACAAAAACCATGAACCCTTATTGGGCGGCAGGGTTGGATGTTCGGATCCACTCCAACGGCGATGCCGCACAAGATGCTACACTTGATGCACTAGCCGCCGTGCAAGAGAACGGAACCGCAGATGGACAAAGACTAGTTCTCGAACATGTTGGTCTGATTACCCCTAAACAAATTGCTAAAGCCAAAGAGCTTAATGTCGGTATTTCCGTAGCATCTCATTATGTACACTATATGGGAGAAGCTTATGTTGAGGCCATTGGTGAACGGGTCAAATATATGACGCCTCTTGCTTCAACCATAAAAGCAGGTCTGCCGACCACCATGCATTCCGATGCACCTCTCGCCCCGCCTTCACCACTCACGGCAGCTTCGGTGCATATGCTCCGCTCCACCCGCGAAGGCGGCGTCTTGACACCGTCTGAACGCATAACCGCAGAGCAATCCCTGCGCGCTATCACCATTGATGCGGCTTGGGCAATAGGACTGGAAAATGAAATCGGCTCTATAGAGGTAGGTAAACAAGCAGATTTCACAATTTTGGACGCTAACCCTTTAACCACCAAGGCTGAAGATTGGCCGAGTATTACAGTTTGGGGTGTGGTGTTAGACGGTGGGTTAAAGCCATTAGGGAACCGGCATGAATAATTATGATTATGTCATCGTCGGCGGCGATAATGCCCAAATCCGGCAAACTGAATTGGGACTTCGAGACCGTACCGCAAAAGGGTTGAACGGGCGCAGAAGGTATCAACCACCCGGCCAAACCCTCGGCGGGTCTTCCTCAATTAAAGCCGTTGTTTATTCTTGAGTGGTGTAATCAGTCTTGTCCTACTGCAATGCAGATTGGTGGGCCCGGTAGGACTCGAACCTACGACCAGACCGTTATGAGCGGCCGGCTCTAACCAACTGAGCTACAGGCCCGTAACCAGATCGGAAACGCTCTATGCCGCATGATTGCCGCAGAGACAAGATATAAGCGCCATCAAAATGAGTTTTTCTGTTTTTTTCTCACCTATCTTCCTAAGGGCGACACATATACATCCTATGCACTGTTTATGACACCACCTGCCATGGTGGGTGCAAACGATTGTTTCCAGCAAAATACAAACAGACCAAATTCCCCGATGGATCGCGTAGCCAAGCCTCTCTCCACAACCAATCCTGATCTACAGGTTCGCTTAGAAACACAATCCCTGTTTGCTTCAATTCGGTGACCTTACTATCCAGTGCCATTGCGCTGTCACATTCAAGATATAAATGCGTAGAAGGCTCGCAAGTTGGTGTTTGTACTTCTGACAAAGACAAAGTAGTTCCACCTTCGGATGCTATCAGGCGTTTATATGTTGGACTATCAACCAACAACCGAAACCCAAGATGCTGATACCAACTCAACGAAGCATCCACATCCACCGCCGGCACTGTTATTTGATTAAGACGCATAGCCTTACAATTCATCAGAGGCATTACGTAAAACCGGGTCATCACTGGAATATTCAACAAATTCGAATTCCAACCCGTTGCCATCAACATAATACACATTTCGTCGATGCCCATGACCATCAAGAGCAATTCGCGGGTTAAAGCCACTTAACGCCAGCCGTTCGGTCAATTCTTCGATACCGCTTACCTCGAATGCTAAATGTGCCAAACCCTGTGTGTGGCCTTGTAAATCCCGTGGCTCGCCCTCCCCCTCATCATTCAAAGTAAGATAAGTTTCATCATCGCCGAAATGCAGCCAGTTTCTTTGTTTTCCGTACCAAGTTGATTTTCCTTGTTGCCTTATGCGCCAGTGCGGAAACGCCGCCATCAAAAACTTCAGACTTGGCTCAATGTCGGCCACTACCAAATTTACATGCTCAAGGCGGGTCATTTGCATTTCTCCAATAATTAAAGATTTATCTTTAGTTTATAGAACTTGCTATGTAAAGTTTTTTCTTTATATAATAATTGATGACTGATGAAACACAAAAACTTGGCCCGACTCGCAGAGCAATTTTAGAAATTCTAAAACAATCAGGAAACAGTACGGCTACTGCTTTGGCTGATAAAATCGGGGTGACTGCTATGGCGGTTCGCCAACATTTATATGCTCTGCAAGATCAAAAACTCATTATTGCAAAAAGTGTTTCTTTGGGTCGAGGTCGCCCGACAAAAAACTGGCATTTAAGTCCTTCTGCCGATAAAATTTTTCCTGATGCCCACCAAGGATTAGCTGTGGAACTATTGGATCATGTTCGTCAGGCATTTGGCGAAAACGGGCTATCGCAAATAATTGACAAGCATACAGACCGGCAAATCGAAACTTATCAAATGGCTTTGTCAGGTATCACAAAACTATGTGATCGCATTCAAGCGCTAGCCAAAATCAGAACCAATGAAGGCTATATGG
>JAKITZ010000222.1 GCA_021647805.1 Robiginitomaculum sp. | reverse complement strand
AAAAAAACAGTTGGACCTTCATCAATTTCTTCAATAGCAAATAATGAAATAAATATTTACCCAAATCCAGCTGCAGAATTTCTTTATTTTGAAAATAATTTTGGCTGCTCCAAGAGGTTTTTGCGCCGGCGTTGATAGAGCTATTCAAATTGTCGAGCAAGCTATAGCCAAGTTTGGTGCGCCGGTTTATGTACGCCATGAAATTGTGCACAACCCTTATGTTGTTGAACGTTTAAGGGAATTAGGCGCTGTTTTTGTTGAGGAATTATCCGAATGTCCCGATGACCGTCCAGTTATATTTTCAGCTCATGGAGTACCAAAATCAGTACCAAAAGAAGCAAAATCAAGAAACATGCTGTTTCTTGATGCTACCTGCCCTTTGGTGTCAAAAGTCCACAAAGAAGCCGAACGGCATTTCGCAAAGAGACGAAAAATTATTCTAATCGGCCATGCCGGTCACCCTGAAGTGATCGGCACCATGGGACAATTACCTTTGGGCGAAGTGATTCTTGTTGAAACTTGCGATGATGCAAGAAAACTACAAGTTGAAGATGCTGATAACTTAGCTTTTGTTACCCAGACCACCTTGTCAGTTGATGACACCAAGGAAATTGTTGATATTCTTCAAGCTAGGTTTCCGCAAATTACTAGCCCACATAAAGAAGATATTTGTTACGCAACAACTAACCGTCAAGCCGCCGTTAAAGCAATGGCTGCTAAGTGTGATTTAGTATTGGTAATCGGAGCCACCAGTTCATCAAACTCCATGCGTCTTGTCGAAGTGGCAAAAAAATCTGGAGCAAAAAATGCCAGGCTTATCGAGAGTAAATCCGATCTGGATTGGAAAGAGTTACAAAATATTAAAACGCTAGGTTTAACAGCCGGAGCATCTGCGCCAGAAAACCTGATAACAGAATTATTGGACGCGATTGCAAAAAGAACCGAAATTCATATAGAAATCTTAGAGACCGCTACCGAAAACATTTCTTTCAAGCTGCCAAAAATATTACAATCATGAAACGAGACAATGTAGAAATTTATACCGATGGCGCTTGTCGAGGCAATCCCGGTCCTGGTGGTTGGGGGGCGTTACTGATTTTTGGTGATGTGGAAAAAGAAATCAACGGCGGAGAAGACAGCACTACCAATAATCGAATGGAATTGATGGCGGCAATACGCGCCCTAAACCAGTTAAAGCGTTCTTGCAAAGTCACCTTACACACCGATAGCAAATATGTCCGTGATGGCATTACTAAATGGCTAGTTGGTTGGAAAAAACGTGGCTGGAAAACAGCAGCAAAAAAGCCCGTAAAAAACCGCGATTTATGGGAAGAACTTGATATGGCTACAGAGCGACACTCAATTGAATGGCTGTGGGTTAAAGGTCATGCCGGCGATCCGGGCAATGAACGAGCCGATGAATTAGCCAATCAAGGACTAAGCAATTGGTTGTGTGAATAATTTTCAATACACCCCACCTCGCCTTTGAACTAATTTGAGTATATAATCCACCAATGCGACCAGAAATACTATTCCCTTTATTTGCTCCCGTCGAAACCATATCTGGTGTCGGGCCTAAAGTTGCACAGAATCTATCAAAACTTGGTGCCAGTCGTATAATTGATTTATTATTTATGGTTCCAAATTCAATCATTGACCGCCGGGCACGTCCTGGCGTTGCCAATGCTATTGATGACAGCATCGCCACTTTTGAGGTTGAAGTAGAACAACACATACCATCGCCTCGAAAAGGCCTCCCGTACAAAGTACGAACAAGAGAGGCCAGTGGTTGGCTGACCCTGACTTGGTTTCACGTGCGAGAAGACTGGTTATTGTCGCAATTACCAATCGGCGAAACCCGCATAGTTAGTGGCAAGGTTGAACGCTTTAGCGGCGAATTACAAATGTTACACCCGGACTATATTTTGCCTACTGAAAGAGCTGGTGAAATGCCTAGCCTAGAGCCGGTTTATCCGATGACAGCTGGATTAGCATCAAAAACCTTATTAAAGGCCATCACGACAAGCATAAAACGCGCACCAGAACTGTCCGAATGGAACTCAAAATCACTAATGATCGAGCGCGAATGGCCAAGTTGGAATGAGGCCATGCAACAATTACACAATCCGCAAACACCTCTAAAAGTAGGTGAACGCGATCCTACTCGTATCCGTCTTGCCTATGACGAGTTATTATCAAAACAATTAGCATTGGCATTGGTGCGTAAAAAACGAATGTCACTTGGCGGGTTTAGTCAAAACAGTACCGGTCAGTTAATAGAAAAAGTAATCGATAACGCTCCGTTTACGCCAACAAATGATCAAATGAAAGTTTATGGTGAAATTGCCGAAGACATGCAATTACCAGAACAAATGAGCCGCCTGTTGCAAGGTGATGTCGGCTCAGGGAAAACCTTTGTTGCCGCATTAGCTTGCGCCCATGCCTTAGAAGCAGGACGACAATCGGCAATTATGGCACCAACGGAAATTTTAGCACGACAACACGGAAAATCACTAAGTTCATTATTAGCTCCCGCCGGAATTCGAGTTGAGGTGCTAACTGGGCGCGATAAATCAGCAAAACGTAAAGACATATTACAAAGGCTAAAATCCGGTGAAATTGACGTAATTTGTGGCACTCATGCTCTGTTCCAAGAAGCAGTTGAATATCAAAAATTAGGATTAGTAGTCATTGATGAACAACACAGGTTTGGAGTTTCCAACCGGTTGCAATTATTGGCCAAGGGCTTGCGCCCTGATCTATTGGTAATGACCGCAACACCAATTCCGCGCACTTTAACATTGGCAGCTTTTGGCGATATGGAATTATCACAAATTCGCGAAAAGCCTGCCGGAAGATTACCAATAACCACAAGAGCCATGCCATTACAGCGAACACCTGAAGTTATTGCTGGACTGCAACGGATCATAAAAAACGGCGGGCGGGCGTATTGGGTGTGTCCTTTAGTCGAAGAAAGCGATAAATCCGATCTGGCCGCCGCCGAACAACGATTTGAAGATTTATCGAAAATATTTGGAGCACAAGTTGGCCTAGTACACGGACGAATGAAAGCAAAAGAAAAACAACAAGTAACCGAAGAATTTCAAAACGGCGCTATTAAATTATTGGTTGCCACAACAGTAGTTGAAGTAGGCGTTGATGCGCCTGATGCCACGGTTATGGTCATCGAACACGCGGAACGCTTTGGCCTGTCACAATTACATCAATTACGAGGACGTGTTGGCCGTTCGGATAAGCCTTCATCGTGTATTTTACTATATCTAGATCCTTTGGGCAAAACAGCAAAACAACGATTGGAAATAATGCGCCAAACCGAAGACGGCTTTGAAATAGCAGAAAAAGACGCTGTTTTACGTGGGTTTGGTGATCTCCTTGGTGTGCAACAATCAGGACAATTACGAACCAGATTTGCTGACTTGGCCATAGATGGAGAATTGTTGGAAATAGCCAGAACACAAGCAAGAATGGAAGTCGAGGCCGACCCAGAACTTATCGGGGGGCGTAGCGAAGCCCTAAAGACCCTGCTTTATTTGTTTGAACAAGACCAAGCTCTATTATTACTCGGTAGTGGATGAGTCATCTTTCTTGCGGTTTTTCTTCGATTTTTTGTTTTTCTTACCGGGTTCTGGATAAACCAAACCAGCAGAAATCACCAATTTAGCTGCATCCTCAACGCTCATTTTTAGATCGTGCAAGTTCTCGCGTTTCTCATACAACAAAAAACCCGATGTAGGATTTGGTGTGGTTGGGACAAAAACTGCAACCACGTCATCATCAAGAAATTCTTTTAATTCGCCACGGGCATCAGCCGTAATAAAACCAACAGCCCATAAGCCTTCGCGCGGGTATTGGATCAATACTGCGTCCTGAAATGATTTTTCTGAACCGGTGACAATCGTGTGAATTATCTGTTTAACTGCTTC
>JAKITZ010000221.1 GCA_021647805.1 Robiginitomaculum sp. | reverse complement strand
GCTTTTTCCTTTGCCATATTTCTATCTTTCGGACTATGGCTTTATCGCCTCAAGCACCCGCTACGTGTTATTATTGAAAGCTAAGATTACCTCATAGACGTTGTACGTCACCTAAGAACGAGGAAGTGTAGGAAAGATAGCTAAATACGCATTGGAGTTTCTTCGGGGATTTGGTGTTTTGCTAAAAATGCGCTAGCCTATTACCTCAATAATGGAATCAAAGGAGATTGTTATGCGTTTTTTAGATAAATTCGAGGGGCCGATTTACGCCATTTTTCGCATCGTATTTGGTGTTTTGTTTATGGGACATGGCATACATAAATTTTTCAACTTCCCAACAGAATTCCCTTACGGGCCGCTAAACCCAATGATGATGGCGGCTGGAGCGATCGAGCTTGTTGCCGGCATATTGATTGCTGTTGGTTTCTTTACCCGCCCGGCAGCGTTCTTGTCCAGCGGTCTGATGGCGGCGGCTTATTGGATGGCGCATGGCTCAAAGGGTTTGTACCCGATCACTAATGGTGGCGAACTAGCAATCTTGTTCTGTTTTGCGTTTTTGTATATTGCAACAAAAGGTGCCGGGCAGTGGGCAATTGATAAAAAATAAGGAATTCGTAGCACACGAAACTGTGACGAACCCGAGCATTTCCAGCAAAAGTGGATAACTTTTAGTTTGCCCTACCGCAATGCTGGCGCTTGCTACTTGAGGGCGGGTTTTGCGGCAAGGAAATGCGACCACTAAAGATAAGCATTCGTAGCACACGAAACTGTGACGAATTAGCAGGTTGTGTTGGTGCAGGCTTGCGTCTAATTTGCGCCGATGATTGAAACTATATCGAAAAACCTGAACAGTGGAATAACTCTGATTCACTCACTTTCGGACGAGCAGTATTGTGATGTCTCAATAGCACCATACCATTCCAGTGTTGGCAGTCATATCCGCCATATATTGGATATTTTCGATTGTATATTTTGCGGCCTTGAGGCCGGACATGTAAATCTGGCTGATCGCACCCGTGATATTAAGGTGGAAACTAATCGCCAAGCAGGATTAGCATATTTGCAAGATACTTTGACTAAGTTACAAGCCTTGAAAACCGCTGATCTTGAACAGTTAATAGACGTAAGCGATGACCTTGGTGATGGCTTGGTCACTAATAAATACACGCTGGCGGCAGCAATTATTCAGGCGCACAGTCATGCCATTCATCATTTTGCTGCCATGGGTTACGTGCTTTGCCGGTTGGGAATTACCCCGCCAAGCGCAAAGTTTGGCGTTAACCCAACCACACCCGACAAGTGTCAGGTGCTGTAAGAATTATTCTGCGTAAGCCGGAAATGCTGGCAGGCTATCAACGTCTTGTTGGAAATGCTGGATAATCACCCGCGCGTTTTCGGCTTTGGCCAATGCTTCAAATTTATCCATTGAGGCCAGTGTTTGTTCCGGCGAGGTATTAAACACCGGGATCCGGCGAAATTCACGACTTTCCGGCATGTGATATAGATCACCGCTTAGCAATAAATTACCTGTTTTTGGAAGCTTGACCAACAATGCAAGATGTCCCGGCGTGTGCCCCGGGGTTTGAATAATCGTTACACTGCCATCACCAAACACATCATGATCGCTGGTGATTTTTATTGCCGGTTTGTCTTTGAATTGAATAAAGCTGTCTAGTTGGGCAATGCCTGCTGCTGGTGCTTCTTCAAACATCCATGCGTGTTCATTTGCATCAACGATCCACTTTGGCGCACCGGCAAACATATTGGCATTTCCGGTGTGATCGAAATGCGAATGCGACATGGCAAAATATTCAATATCATCAGGAGCCACGCCAATTTCGTCAAGTTGGCTTTTCAGGGTTTTCGGAACCGAGACATGAAACACGCCATTTTGCATTCCATCGGGGTTTTGCGCCAAAGCATCGGGTAGGCCAGCGTCCCACATCATATCACCATCAGGGTGACGTATGAGATAACAAGAGCTGCTAAAAACTCTGCTTTGGCCGTCAAAGGCACCTTTATTGGAAAATGCAGCAATGTTGGAAATATCGATTTTCCCGCATGACATGGTATAGAGCTTTATTGCCGGGGCAGTTTTAGTAGCATTAGGCTTAACTTCTGCTGTCGGGTTACAGGCCGCCAATAACAAGGTGGCACCGGCAATAATGGTGATTTTTAACGACATTTTTCTCTCCAGTAACAAAGCTTTTATGAAAACCATTGTGCCGGATCAATAAAAGCAAAACAAGCAGTAATTCTAAGAGAACCAATTAAAGATTTCCGGGGTTAATTGCTCAAAATTGTTAAATACTTTTGTCGCCCCAAGTTGGCTGACTTTTTGTTCGCTATAGCCGTGCTCCAGTAAAAAACAATCAACACCGGCAGCTTTGGCCGCCAACAGATCAGTATTGCTATCGCCGATCATCAACGCGTCCTTGGTCTGCGCTGGGGCAATCGCCGCCAATACGTGCGCTGGATCTGGCTTTTTTGCTGGAACTGTATCAGCGCAAAAAATTCCATCAAAATAATCTGTCATGTTTAACTTGCGCAAAATTGGCAATGTCAAAGCTTCGGATTTGTTGGTGCAAATAGTTAGAGTTGCGCTGTTTGCCTTTAATTGTTCAAGGCAATCAATAACACCGGCAAATGGTTTGGAAATTTTCGTACTGTTTTGTGAATAGTATTGCAAAAATACTTGCAGTAATTTTTCAATTTCAAGTTGGTCTTGCGTTAAATCATGATAATCATGCGCTGCAATGATCAACGCTTTTGCTCCATGACCGATTTTATCACGAACGATATGCGCGGGAGTTTGCGGTTTATTGGAATTTTGCATGGCATGGTTTAACGCGGCAATTAGATCGGGGGCGGTATCAACTAAAGTACCATCAAGATCAAAAGCGATAGTTTTTCCGTCGAGGGTTTGTTTATTGTTCATGAAATCAACACTTCTAGTGGCTGGAAGAACAGGCATTGTCGCGCTACAAGGACAAAACTCTATTAACTGATTCCAATGAAAGAACCAGCAATGTCAAAGCTCAGAGCCGCTATTATTCTTGCCGCCGGACACGGTTCGCGCATGAAGTCTGATTTGCCAAAAGTTTTACACGAAGTCGGTGGTCGTTCGATGTTTAACTGGTTGGTCGCACTGGCGGAGCAAGTTGATGCGACGCGAATTGCGGCAATCGTTGGTACGCAAACACCGTTGGTTAAACAAGCTGCAGAAACGGCCTTGGGTGCGAAATGCGTGGCCATACAAGATCCGCCAAATGGCACTGGTCATGCGACCTCTTGCGCCGCAGATATTATGGCGGGAGTTTGGGGCAATGCTTTGGTGGTGGTTGCCGATAGCCCACTGATCACGGCGCAAACTATCGAACGGGTGTTTGATGCTTTGGATGCAGGCGCATCGGTCGCGGTTCTTGGCTTTGAGCCAGATGATGCCGGGGCTTATGGTCGCTTGGTTGAAAATGATGCCAGCGATTTGCTGGCAATTGTTGAGGCCAAAGAGGCAAGCGCGGAACAATTGCAAATTGGCTTATGTAATTCCGGCGTGGTGGCGGCAGATGCAAAGTTATTGTTTGAATTATTAGACCAAGTAACCAATGATAATGCCAAGGGCGAGTATTACTTGACGGATATTGTTGGTTTGGCGGTGGCCAAAGGACTGAAAGCCAAAGCGGTACGGGCTTCGGCTGATGAGGTTTTGGGAGTTAATTCGCGTCATGAATTGGCACAAGCCGAGCGAATATTTCAAGATAGATCACGCACCCAAGCTCTTGAAGACGGGGTCACCATGCTTGATCCGTCTAGTGTTTATTTCAGTTATGATACTAAACTAAGCTCCGATGTAATGGTCGAGCAAAATGTGGTTTTCGCCAAAGGTGTTTCAGTGGCCAGTAAAGTTCAAATTCGTGCTTTTGCGCATTTGGAAGGCGTGCAAATTAACTCAGGCGACATTATTGGCCCTGCAGTTGGTTTACGAGCCGG
>JAKITZ010000220.1 GCA_021647805.1 Robiginitomaculum sp. | reverse complement strand
GTCAATACAAACTTCGGGGCAGCAATTGCCCTGCAAAACTTGTCGAAGACGAATATGGAGTTACGTGAAGTGCAAAGTCGCATCAATACTGGCTATAAAGTCGCATCAGCAAAGGACAATGGCGGAATTTTCGCTATTGCTCAAAAGCTGCGTGGTGAAGTAGCGGGCTATAATGCGGTGCAGCAGTCACTATCCAGAGTGCAATCAACAGTCGATGTCGCATCTGCGGCAGGAACTGCTGTTTCTGATCTACTGATCGAGATGAAGGAAAAGGCTTTGGCCGCTTCCGACAGCTCGCTTGATAGTGCGTCACGAACTGCTTTGAATGAAGACTTCACTGCTTTGCGTGATCAGATTGCTACAATTGTTAGCAATGCGTCATTCAATGGAACTAACTTGATCAATAACTCTACCGCCAGTATTGCGGCCTTGGCCAACTCTGATGGTTCAAGTGTTATGACCGTGCTTGATGAGAATTTCTCATTAGGTGGTGCCATTGTGACTATTGCTGATACAGCATCGATTAACACTATAACCAGAGCAGCAGCAGCTGTTACAGCGATCACAGCCAGCATTAATACTGTTGGTTCTGCTCTTGCAAGGTTAGGCACCAAGTCGAAAGCTTTGGAAATTCAATCTTCATTCGTCACCAAATTGAGCGATGAAACCACTGCCGGTATCGGTAATTTGGTGGATGCAGATTTGGCCAAGGAAAGTGCGCGCTTGCAAGCGTTGCAAACCAAGCAGCAGCTTGGGGTGCAGGCACTATCAATTGCCAATTCAGCGCCATCTCTGATTCTATCGTTCTTTAGAGGTTAAACGGCAGGCGGGGGACGGACGTAAAGTAATACGTCTCCCGCCACCTTTTTCGCGAGTTTGTTATGACTTTGATAACCATGAAACTGGGCAAAAACCCGCCAATCGGGAACATATTGCCGCGTCGTTTATTCAGCGTCGGCACAATTTGCCGTGTCAGAATGAAACACTAAAAATATTCAACAAAAATTCCTTCTTTGAATCAACGGATTACGTGATTTCGCAAGCTCCCCAAGTGTAAGTTGGCCTTGAGTTTGCAAAGGGTTTAGCGGGTCAAAGACCCCCGCCGCGCAAAATGCGCACCTGCGGTAACCAGAAGGAAAGGGCCAAGAAATGGCTTCCATAAATACAAATGTTGGTGCGCTTGTCGCACTTCAAAACCTAAACAACACCAGTTCTCAACTTAGCACAGTTCAAAAACGTATTAGTACTGGCTTAAAAGTAGCCGATGCTCGTGATAATGGCGGTGCTTTTGCTATCGCTCAGAAATTACGTGGCGAAGTTGCCGGTTATAATGCCGTTCAGGGCTCTCTATCCAGAGTGCAGTCAACTGTTGACGTGGCATCTGCCGCTGGTACTGCAGTTTCTGATCTTCTTATTGAGTTAAAAGGAAAAGCTTTGGCTGCTTCTGACACCTCTTTAGACGCTGCTTCTCGTACTGCGATAAATGAAGACTTTGTTGCTCTTCGTGATCAGATTGCCACAATTGTTAGCAATGCGGCCTTTAATGGAACTAACTTGATCAATGGCTCTACTGCCAGTATTTCGGCTTTGGCTAATTCTGATGGCTCTAGTGTGATCACAGTGCTTGATGAGGATCTCTCATTGGGCGGATCAATTGTTACGATTGCTGACACAGCATCGATCAATACTGTAACCAGAGCAGCAGCTGCTGTGACCGCCATTACGGCTAGTATCAACAATGTTGGTGCGTCATTAGCTCGTCTTGGTACCAAGTCCAAAGCCTTGGAGATTCAGTCTACATTCGTAACTAAGCTTTCTGATGCCACAACTGCTGGTATTGGTAATTTGGTCGATGCAGATCTGGCCAAGGAAAGTGCAGCCTTGCAAGCCTTGCAGGTCAAGCAGCAATTGGGCGTACAAGCGCTTTCAATAGCTAATTCAGCACCTAGCTTGGTACTTGGATTCTTCCGCTAAACTTACGGGATAGGGGATTGGTATAAGCGAAACACTGGGGTCCTTCCGTTTCGTAAAACACCAATCCCCACCTACTTTTTCGGTCCAACAAGCCTGCGGGTTAGAAGATGGGCGGATCGGAATTAAACGGGGAGACGTTTGAGATAAAGCGTTAGATTGATGAAAACCCAATTAGGATCAGGCTCTGGATTTGTGCATGGGACAGTTTCTGTCGGCAATGCTGCAAAGTCCTCAAACCAAACAGCAGAAGCTGTACAACCGGTTGCGTCGCCTGGTGCCACAGGTGATCAAAACCGATCGCCTGAATCAAAAGATAAACCAGCAAAGCCAAAACACCCGGCACTGGAAAATAATGCCAGACTAACAATAGAAAAAGACCATGAAACCGGCAAGTACGTGTATAAGTCTGTTAACCGTGACACTGGCGAAGTGATCAATCAATGGCCGCGCGAGAAAATGCTAAAAGCTATTGCCGCGTATAAGAATACATCAGGGTTAATTATTGATCAGAAAGTGTAAATCTTTCGATTGGATTTCAATTCAGAATATATATTGCCCGGTAATTGTTTCCACCATGTCCTGTTTTAGGCGGAATACATTTCCTGCTATTTTGCGTGGAACACTGTAAAATATCTATAAGTATTTGAAATATAGACATAAAGCAAATTAACCATGTTTGGCATGAGCCTTGCGTTGGTAATCATGAAGCCAAGGGTAGAATTTCCCTGCGGCATTAGAAAATGATTACCGGAGTTAATTCAATGACCTTGAGTGTCCAAACCAACAGATCGGCATTGATTGCCTTGCAACAGCTAAATAACACCAGTGCCCAGCTTGATAGAACCCAAAGTAGGATCAGTACCGGATTAAAGGTACAAGGTGCCAAAGACAATGCCGCTGTGTATGCCGTTGCCCAAGGCTTGCGAGCAGATATTGGCGGCTATAGTGCAGTTGCAACATCACTTGATCGAGCATCGAGCATTGGTAATGTGGCATTATCAGCCGGCGAGTCGATCTCGGATTTGTTGATTCAAATGCGCGAAAAGGCAACCGCCGCTTCGGATGTTTCAATCGACACATTTACTAGACGAGCGTATGACTCGGACTTTAAGGCGTTGATTTCTCAAGTTCAAACCATATTGGCAAATGCAGAATTTGACGGTGCCAATATTCTTGATGCCTCCAATTCTCCTGGAATTGGTTTTCTGGCCGATGCCGATGGCACCAGAGCCTTGACTTTGGGCACACAGAACATGTCGTTTGGTGGTTCAATTTTAACATTGGCAGCAACGGCCAGTTTAGGCACGCAAACTTTGGCTGCTGGCTTGGTGGCAACATTGAAAACCAGTCTAGATAATGTCAATCAGGCACTGGCAAGGCTTGGTTCTGATGTCAAGAAACTAGAAGCGCATAATGTATTCGTTACCAAATTGACCGATGCGTTAGAGGTCGGTGTTGGTAATTTAGTTGATGCTGATCTGGCTAAAGAAAGTGCAACATTACAGGCATTGCAAATCAAACAACAACTGGGTGTGCAAGCATTGTCTATTGCGAACTCGCGCCCGCAAATAATCCTGTCCCTGTTCCAAGGCTAATATAAGTCTAAAGGGACAATCCGCCCGAGACGGCGTTGGGCCCGACGCATTGGTGAAATTCATCAATGCGTCGGGATTTTTTATGCATGTTTTGCAATGAGAGTAGCATAATATCTCTAAGAATGCTGCAAACTAAAAAACATCGCAACTTTAAGCGTTCTCCAAAGTGGATAAATTTCAAAAAGTTCAGCAGGAAACAATATTACTTTAGCGTATTGCTAAAGCAATTCTTTGGAAGAACCCATCTTTCATTGTCGCCCGCCAATAAACATAACGGTAAATTGACTCATGGCTGATCGCCAGAGTAGTTCGTTGGATCGTTAACCGGCCTGCAATTTGTTCAGGCGACCATCCCATTGCAAGATGATCCAAAACATGTTTGCGCAAGGCCGGTTGACGATCCATTTTATGTTTAGATCCACGTGCGCGCCGCCTAGCGGTT
>JAKITZ010000219.1 GCA_021647805.1 Robiginitomaculum sp. | reverse complement strand
AATTCGCCAACTTTTGCCGATATTGCCCGGCCTTCAACTTTCTCCTCATTCTTATTTCTACGCTGTGCTTCAGCAGGCACAGAAAACATGAACATGGCAAAAGCTGCGATAAGCACAGTAGAAAATGTACGGATCATTGAATTTGTCCTTGAATTATTATCGGCCAACATCTGCCATTCTCCATTTACGAGTAATTCATTCCCTTGCATCTAATCAGCAAGTTTAAATGTTAGTGTTGTCGCGACACCACTTCTGGCAACAGCGTTCCCATCGACTATTTTAGCATTATATTTCCATTTCTCCACCGACCGAGTAGCGGCTCTGGTAAATACTGAACTAGTGCAATCTGCGGAGATATTATATGGTTTCCCGATAGGGCTAACATCAAAAACCATTCGGCAACTACCTTCCGTACCACGCTCCGCTGCACGCGGTGGGTACATTGGCGGAATACGAACCAATGGTTGAGCATCACGATCGGAAACATTAAAGTTTACCCCACCACGATTAAGTTGTGGTGCCTCAAAATCAGGAATGGCGCCGGCAATATTAGCGATACCTTCTTTGGGTTGGTTAGCTTTTTGTTTTTCAATTTGTGGCGGCGGCGGTGGCGGCTTCACATCCTTGGCTCGCTCGGCTTTTACATCACGTTGACGAATGGTTAGCTCTTCTATCTTCGGGTTAATATCGATACGGAATTTTTCGTCATCTTTGTTTAGCTCCATTTCTGATGAAATAAGAAATTTCATCCACAAAAACAAACCAACAGTGATAATCCCTGCAATAGGTAGTCCAAGAAAAAAGCGCATTTGCGACTCCGTAATGTAAATACTTCCAAATACTAAAAGCTCTAGCCTTTGCGGCATTCACCCAGTATCGAAATTCTTTACTCTCCACTTCTTGTTGCTCAGAAATTCCTAGGCAACAAATACCCCCAAAATAATCAGCAGCAAAAACCACTAACATCAATACTCATAACGACTAAATATGCCGATAATTAGGCAAGTTTAGTTCTCAACCGAAATGTTCACCTTGATTTCCAACTCAATAAACATATCTTGAACGTCTAAAATCACACCAATATTGGCTTTCTTATCGCCACGGATTGTTCCTATAGCCTTAGGGTTTTCCGCTTTCATCAGAGCCAGCTCAGCCTTAACAGCACTCATCGGCACCGGGTTTTTGTTAATCCACACCACTGATTGATCAGAAACACCTACCATTATTGACGGTTTTGTATCCGTTAATGAAGGAGTCCAAAACGGTTTAGTAACATCAACGCCAGGCTCTTTTACGAACACAGCCGTTACAATAAAGAAAATCAGTAGAATAAACACAACATCAAGCATTGGTGTCATATCCATTTCAACTTCTTCTGGATTTGGATCCAGACGACGTCTAGCCATTGCAACTCACTCCTGCTCTGATCACGACACCTAATGCCGAACAATCACATTTCTTACCATTTAGCGATATTTTCATATCCGCTTTACTTTTTTTGCCGTTGAACCATGGCGGCAGCTCCTGATGTTCTAGCAGCCTCCAAAGCACTAACCACTGTACCGTGATCAGCTTCTTCTTCTGGAACAATCAACACCGAACTTTTAGGATTATCTGCCAAGTGCCGCTGGATCGCCAAACCAACTCTGCGTACATCAGTTAATGTCTGATTTACAAAAACCATGTTGCGGTCATTGATCTGAATTAAAATCACTGGTGCAGCATCCGGCGGAGGCGGCTCATCTGATGCCGGCGGCGGCTCCATTGATATAACCCGCTCTTGAACAAAAACTGCAGTCACAATGAAGAAGATCAACAAGATGAACACAATATCAAGCATTGGTGTCATATCGACATCTGAGTCAATTTTTTTGTTGTGGCGTCTACGCATCTAGATCACCCCTAACTTATTTCCAGCCCGTCGGCCACTTTCTGCGTCTCGCGCAGTCCGCGGCGTTCGAGCCGGTTTGTGAAAATAATGCCTGATAATGCAGCAACCATGCCAGCCATAGTTGGAATTGTTGCTTTTGATACTCCGGCAGACATTGAACGCACGCTACTAGAACCAGTAGCAGCCATCACATCAAAAACTTCGATCATTCCGGTCACAGTACCAAGCAGGCCAAGCAATGGAGCAATAGCCACCAATACTTTAACTACACCCATGTTTTTCTCGGTTTTTTGACGAACTTCAGAGATCAACTGTTCACGCACAGCATGGGCAGCCCATGATTTATGATCGTCACGCGCACTCCAAATTCGCAAAGCGCGATTGATTACTTTCTTGTGGGCGAACTGGTAATAGGCCAGCCGCTCAAGAATGAATGCCCACATGAAAAAAGTAGCAAACATGATGATCAGGAGTACGTCGCCCCCCATCTCCAGAAACTGCTGAAGATCATTAAGGGCAACATTTGGATTGAGCCAATTCATATTGCTCTCCCTCTTGCCTACCGAAGCCTAGCGGCTCCGGTTCTCGGCGTTTGAAGCGATCATGCCAGATGCCTGCTCTTCAAGTACTTGCTGAACAGAGCGTGCAGCCGAAGCGCAGAAGCTATGCAATAGAAGCAATGGAATAGCCGACAATAGACCCAAAACAGTAGTAACCAAGGCAAACGAAATACCGCCAGCCATCATTTTCGGGTCACCCGCACCAAACAACGTAATTGCTTGGAAGGTTTGGATCATACCGATAACGGTACCTAGAAGCCCCATCAATGGAGAGACTGCGGCTAGAACCTTAATCAAGGAGATGCCGAACTCTAGTTTACCAGTTTCTTTGATGATCGCATCATCAAGGCGCAATTCAACAGTTTCTAGATCCTTGTCCTTGGCAGCTTCATAAGCTTTCATAATCCGACCAAGAGGGTTGTTGCCTGGCTTAGACTTGCGAGCCTGTCCACGAACAGCCATTCCGGTCATGGTAAGAGCAAATAAACGCCACAGACCAATAAAGATACCGACACCGGCCATAATTGTAACCACAAGACCAATTCCGCCACCAGACTGGTAACGCTCTTTAAGAGATGGAGCACGAACTACTTGTGCCATTAACGAACCACGTGATGGATCAATTGGCCCCTTAACAAACTTATCCGGTCCGTTATTGCTAACATTTTTGGCTAAGGATCTAATGCGACCTGCAGGCTGGCGATCAAGGACAACCATATCTCCAGCGTCCATCTTTATGAATTCTGCCGACTTGGTAGTCCATGCTAAAAAGTTACCAGCACGGGTAACCTCAACACCATCTTCTTGACCGATTTTGCCAGTAAAGGTAACAATTTTAGCCTGCTCCTTCATCTCGAAAAGTATAGTTTGGTAAATATTCTCCAACTCGGAGACCTCTGGAAGCTTTGTACTGCTAGAAACGGATTCTAGAGTCTCAGCCCGACCAGGGTATTGACCAGAAATATAAGAAGTATTCAGTCCGTTAGCCACTTCACCGGCAGCCTGACGCGCTGCGCCAAACAACTCACCAAAAGAACCTTGCGCTGTACGCAATTCAGCATCCAGATCGGCAACCAACTTTTCATTAACATCGAACTTGGCAGAGTTACTAGCTTCTGCGGCTCGAAGAGAACGAAGTTGGGATTTAGAAGACCGCAACAAAGAACGCTGCTCAGAGCCTTTTGCCTTAAACTCGTCAACACGACGGTTAGCCTCGGCTCTAGCCTCACGACTATCCTTACCAACGCGCTGGATTAGTTCGTTAATTGTACTAACCGGTGCAGCTTGCGCAATAGCACTTGTTGCAAAACCAGCAGCGGCAATCATTGAGATAGCTGCAATATTAAATTTTTTCATATTCATTTTCATAATTCTCCCCGCCCCAATCAATTAACTTTAGTCGCGCCGGGAAGCGCCATAGGAAATACTTCAGGTGTTTTTTGCTCAAGCGCGATCCGTGTAGCATTCGCGTAATCCATATCATAAGATGATGGCAATTTTTCATCAGCACCTTTGGAAACGTTCCACGCATTAAGCGATCCGTCACCATCCTTATAGATCAAAG
>JAKITZ010000218.1 GCA_021647805.1 Robiginitomaculum sp. | reverse complement strand
ATCTTTTCTGCAATTCTTCCATTTGAGTTTTTGAAGATGAATCAAAGAAATCACGTTTAGTTGTGTCGTCAGTATAATGAGCGCCCACTACTTTTTTACCATCAGCGCTGATTATAATACCATTTACATCATATTTATCGTTATGGAATAGTTGTCTAGTGCGTTTCTTTTGTGACAAATCATAGATATATAAGCCAAGTGTATCCTTGTTGCCGTAGTAGCCAATTATTATTTCGTTTGGATTGCTGGTGAATCCGAAAATAGAGGTTTCAGCATCCAACCCCGGAAAATCTTTGTGTGAGCTCCACCGGGTATTGCCAACCTCCTTGATTTTCATTTGCCAAAGGCCAGTACGCTCGTTGCGTCCTTGTGCCACCCTAACATTACCGTTCAAATCTGTTGTCCAATATTGAAAATTTACTGAACCGCGCTCGATACGTCGTTTCTTCAGTGTATTTATATTGACCTTATGTACTCCGGGAGCAAGCTCATCTTCTTGGCCATAAGACATCAAAATATGCTCAGGATCATTAGGCAGAAAATCGACCACTACATTATTGAATTGGCGCAAGCCTCCAGAACTTGCTAGTCGACCGGCTGCACCGCCACCATCCCCTAACTGAGGCATCAGAACAATTTCAATATCACCTAAATCCTTGTTCATGACATATAAATAGCCGGTATTTATAATAGTGCTGGAACTGGCTATTTTCTCTGTCTGCCTGGTGCTTAGTAGAATTTGGTCGTTATTTGCCCAATGCACCCAGTTGACCTTAACTATTTTGGGGTATTTGATGGCTCCAAGCTTTTTATCTTCTGGGTTTGCAATGTTAAATACCCGCAAAATGTACTGATTGTCATTGTCCATTACTGTGGCCAAAAACTTACCATCTGGAGATATAGCAGAGTCGTAAAATGCTGGCAGCCTAGAATAATTCTCGACGGGTACAGGTTTGGCCCAAGCTGTGGATACTGCAAACAACCAAAATACAGAAACAAAAATAACTAAAAAAATACGCATAATACCCCCTAAATAATATGGTTAATTTATGCAATTATCAGGAAATTGCAAGCTGTAATTGTGGAAAAACGTGCCTTGATTATAGCTTGAGCTTTGCAAGCTCTAAGTCGTTATAACCAATACCCTCAATGTGAGAGTCCTCGTGGCTTGGGTTAAATAAGACTTGTTCTAATTATAACTGTATCAAACAGCGATTTTGTGCTACTTAATACTTGAAACTACTTTAATTAAGGCAGGAGTTAAAGATGATCCGTATAATACTTATGGTAATCGGTGCTTTTTTTATTTCATCAATGACCAATTCAGCCATGGCGCAAAGTGAATGTTTTAATTCCGTGCAAAACCATATTGCTTGGAATGCTACGGGAAATACATCTTGGAACCCTGGTAATATTCGCAGTCTGTGTAGCAAAGCAGAGGAAAGCATAGAACCTGCGGCTTGCTTTGAAACGGTCATGCAAAGGCGGGTCAGTCACGGTGAAGGCTATCAATGGAAATGGAACGAAGCAATAGAGCTTTGCCGGGGCACGCGCGACTCAGCAGCAACCATTTCCTGTTTTAAGAAAAAAATTACTCAAGGCGTTTCGTTTGCTAGAGCCAGAGCCACCTGTCAGTGGCGCGAACCGCCTGCACCTAGACCAGCAGGCTCTCTAACAGCGGCAAAACCAATAAACCAAATAGGTAGGGTTTTGCCCGTCGGTGCCGGGAGAGTTCCAGATATTGCTTTGCAAGGTCGCTTTACGCTTCCTCCTTCGGCGTTACTTGCCAATAAATGGGAGCCTATTACTTTTTTTGAACGTGGTCGAGGTGTCACTTCTGGCCAACGGGAGTTGCGTTGGGCGACCGGAGGTACGGGGCCATTTGTATTATCCGGGTTTCGCTTTCGCTTTGACAATGGCGATCATGAATTACAACGAATGATGTTGCGCTTTGCCGACAATGGATATGATTATGGTCGTGTGCAGGCCATATTTCGCGACGGCAATGGCGATGACCCATACTCCGTGAAGTTTCGCTATGCCAATATCAACAAACGCGCGATTGCAGCAGGCGGGCAATGGGAAGGCAACTGGCAATTGCGATCTAGTGCTGCACCCTTAAGCCTCAGTGAAAAGGCCAAGTTAAACGGCGCGTGCATGAACGGTGACGGCATGGTGCCACTATTGACTGGATTTGATTTTGCTCACTCGGCAAAAAACTTAAAAGTGCGTCAATTATCGGCACTTTGCGCCATGGAGCCAGTACAGCAATGCAAAACCACCTTTGGCTGGCAAAACGCCATGCGGCCAGAAGGTTGTGAAGCTGGTGTTCAATCCAGAAACACTTTTCGTACTGTCTATCGCAAGGGTTGGTCGGAATCTGGAAACTTCGACCTAGATGATTTTAGCTCGTTTATCGAGGGACGTCGATTTTATGGCGGCAAAGCGGTCAAGGTTGATCAGGTGTTTGTGCCATTAACCGCTATTGATGAATGTGGCTTATTTTATGCCCGCGATACATACCGAATGGAAAACTTTGCCAGAGGTCGCCCTCTGGCCATTCAGGGTTTTGATTTTCGCTTTCTTGATGGCGATAAAAACTTACTTGAGGTCGGATTGATGCCCCATGAAAGCGAAAATAATCAAATCAGTTTCCGTGATAATGGCGGCGGCGGGTCATTTGAATATCGGGTACAGGTCTGCGCCTTAAAGCAAGTGGTCGGCAGTCCAAGAGCGCCACAGGTCAACCGGGTTGTCGCGTCTAGGGTAGTGGCGGCGCAAAATTATTCAGCCTTGCGTTTTCAAAATGTCAGCGTGAACGCGCGTAATGCTCGCGCCAGTGCGCTGTCGCCCACGAGCATGGATGCTAGCAAAGGCGCATTGCTTTCTTCGTTCTATTTTGGTTTTGAAAATGGCGATCATAAGATCAAAACCATTGGTGTCATGCCCGGTACAAATTCCGTACAGTTTAACTACGCTGATGGAAACGGTGATGATCCATTTACGGCAAGTGCGCGGTTCATTAAGCCAACCGGTGCCGCCTTACCGGTTATTCCGTTGCGTTCTACTGATGAGTTTGGTGCGCCGGCATTTAATTGCAATAATAGCCAGACCTGCTCATGGATCATTGGTTCCACACGCGGAGTTCCAGATAGGTTTGTAGCAATCTTATCGGGTTTTTATTTTGATAGACAGGCTACGGATGCCAATATCGCAGGGATTTCGGCGGGCTGGTTTGAGCGGATGCGTGACGGTGAGGGTCGTTTTCAAGCAATTATGAATGATGATGGCGGTTGGGATACGTTACAAACCGATCGTCGGACACGCAATACTATGTTCCGAGGGGCTGTGACTTTGGTGCCCGCTGAAAAAATAGAGAGTTGCGGAACCGTTTCTCGGCGTTGGTGGGGAGGAAATGTAAATAGGCCTACAAATCGCGCCTATGACAGTATCAGGCTTTTACCCAATAAACGCTTTGTCTTACAGCGGGTCAGTTTTGGCTTTGCCGATGATAATTATCTGGAGAAAATCGGTGTGCAATATAGCAGTGATGGCGAACTGCGGGTGCATTTTAAGGACAATAATCGCGATGATAAATATTGGTGGAATGTTGGTTATTGCTATTTGAAGGAATAAGAACTCTGAGTATTATTTAAGCGATACAATAAATTCTTGCTCTGTTGTGGAAATAATCCCATAAATAGTTCGGAAGTAGGCTTGCTTAATATTTGACTCCATCCAGTGCTAATTTAATTATGCATTATAAATAAACTGGGCGTGATGATTATGAAACTTAGAGTAAGAAATGGCAATTTAACTTTGGGTTCTGTGTTTAAGTTAATATTTATTGGTTGGGTGTTCTTTGGGGGTTTCTTCGCTGGTTTTATAATCTTCATAATTGTTCTTGCTACAGCTTTTACTGGTAATATGATGGTTAATGGGGAGATAGTTCAAGGTAGAGTGGAAGCTCTTCTCGCCATACTTCCGATGTTACTGCTTTTCCCCCTCATAGTCGCGTTCCATGCTCTCTTCTTTGCTGGATTTGTATCTTTTGGGTTGTGGCTTTACCGCCTCAAACGCCCATTACGGAT
>JAKITZ010000217.1 GCA_021647805.1 Robiginitomaculum sp. | reverse complement strand
GGTGATCAAGCTTTTAACGCCGCCACAAAAGCATTTGCGGCGTGGTCACGAAAACCGATTGCCGATAGAATAACTTATGTACGAGCTTATAAGCAGCAATTAGAAAACGCAAAACAAGAAATTGCTAAACTAATTTCACTTGAAACCGGAAAGACGCTTTGGGATTCGACTGGTGAAGTAGGGGCGATGATTGGCAAGATTGAATTGTCCATTGCGTCCTATGAGGAAAGAACCGGCAGCGATACAAATAAAACTGCTTTTGGTAGTGCCAGTTTGCGGCATCGTGCCCATGGAGTGATGGCAGTTTTGGGGCCATTTAATTTTCCGGGACATTTGCCCAACGGACATATTATTCCAGCGTTGATTGCTGGCTCGACTATTGTCTTTAAGCCCAGCGAGTTAACCCCTGCGGTCGGCGAAATGCTTTGCCAATTATGGGAAAAAGTTGGCTTACCTGCTGGTGTGATGAATTTGGTGCAAGGAGCCAGAGAAACCGGAGCTGCTATTTTAGATCACCCGGAACTAAAGGGCGTATTGTTTACTGGATCGGCTCAAACTGGCGCATTCATTCACAAAAAATTCGGGGGACGGCCTGAAATTATGCTGGCCTTGGAAATGGGCGGTAATAACCCGTTGGTGATTTGGGAAGCAACCGACATCGAAGCAGTTGCAAACCTTGCCGTGCAATCAGCATTTATCACCTCGGGTCAAAGGTGCACCTGTGCCAGAAGGATTATTGTTCCTGCTGGTAAAATTGGTGATGAAATTATTGCGGCAATAGCGGCGCAAATTGATCGACTGAACATAGCTCCCTGGAATGCTGATCCAGCGCCTTTTGCCGGAGCATTGATTTCTGAACATGCTGCTGACATAGTTTTACGCGACCAAGAAAGCTATCTAAAAGCTGGCGCAAAGGCAATACGTTTGGCCAAGCGTCTTGGTTGGTCAAATGCTGCGATTAGTCCGGGTCTATTGGAAATGGGCGAAGCTTCTGTCGGTGATGAAGAAACCTTTGGCCCGTTGGCGCAAGTTTATCGCGCGAACAGTTTTGAAAACGCATTGGAAATTGCCAATGATACTAGATTTGGTTTAGCTGCTGGTTTGATTAGTGATAATGAAAGTCTTTGGGATCAATTTACCGAAACTATTCATGCCGGAATCGTAAATTTCAATCGCCCGACCACTGGCGCATCAAGTGCATTACCGTTTGGTGGACCGGGTATTAGTGGCAATCACCGTCCCGGTGCATGGTATGCGGCTGATTATTGTGCATGGCCAATGGCATCGCAAACGGCGGCTTTACCAGTGTGGATCGACGTTCCGGGAATGTCCCGATGAAGGCCGTTGAGGTAAATTATGATGGTCTTGTTGGTTTAACTCATAATTACGGCGGCTTGTCACAGGGCAATCTAGCTAGCGCAAAAAATAGCGGAAATGTTTCAAAGCCAAAGCAAGGAGCTTTGCAAGGATTGGCCAAGATGAAATGGTTGGCCGATGCCGGGTTGGTGCAAGGGGTTTTACCTCCACATGAGCGGCCATTTTTACCGTTACTGCGTGGCGCTGGTTTTAGCGGTAATGACGGACAAGTTTTTGAAAGCGCGTGGAAAAACGCTCCTGATCTTGCGCGGGCTTCGTTGTCTTCTGCGGCAATGTGGGCGGCCAATGCCGCCACGGTTAGCCCATCTGTTGACACCAAGGATAATCGTTTACATTTAACTGCGGCTAATCTTTCCACCATGTTGCACCGCTCGATAGAGGCCGAGCAAACTACTAAATCCTTGCAAAGAGCTTTTTCTTGTGTCGGTAAGTTCGCCGTGCATCAAGCATTACCTGCTCATACGAATTTTGCTGATGAAGGCGCGGCCAATCATGTTCGGCTGTGCAAGGATCATGGATCACAAGGGGTTGAGCTATTTGTTTATGGTCGTGATCAAAGCGATATACAGCTTGAGTTTCCGGCAAGGCAAACATTGCTTTCGGTGCAATCAATCGCCAGAGCGCATCAGTTACAGCCAAAGTATACTGTTTTTGCCAAGCAAAGCTCTGCGGCGATTGCTGCCGGCGCATTTCATAATGATGTTGTTTGTGTCGGGGCGTTAAACTGTTTGTTTTTTCACGAGCAGGCGTTTGCCGACAAAAAACAAGTGATAAAAGACATTCAAAAAGCTGCCGATGGCTTGTTTGATCCGATATTTGTCGAGGTCAGCCAAGAAGATGTGTCTATCAAAGACGCGATTAAATCATACCTGTTCAATTCAATGCTGGTGCAATGGCCAAATGAAGACCGGCTTGTGCTAATCGCCCCCGAAGAATGTCGCCACACCCCATCCGTGGTTCGATATTGTGAGAAATTAGTTAGCGGGAATAGCCCGATAGGGCGGGTGGAATATGTCGATGTTCGCCAATCCATGCGTAATGGCGGTGGCCCTGCCTGCTTGCGGTTGCGAGTGGTGATAAATGAAGAAGAGCTAGCTGCATGTAATCAAAAAATGCTGATGAATGATGATTTGTTCGAGCAATTATCATCTTGGGTGAATACACATTATCGCGATGAATTACACGATAAAGACCTACGCGATCCGGCACTGATAAGTGAGGGGCGGTTGGCTTTGGACAGTTTGACTAAAATACTCGATCTGGGTAGCGATTTTTACCCGTTCCAAAGAAATTAGACAGGTTTTACGCCGCGTTTTCTGCCGCCGGCTCTGCCATATTCCTGTGTTCCTCTATTATATACCCGGTCGCTCTCCAACACTCCTGTTGCTGTGTAATCAAAGCAAGGGTTTAGGCGTTCATATAATGGCCCAAAGTCTGTGTCGACCGTGGCTCGGAATAATTCCTCAAATGATGAAATTACAAAATATGTTGCTTGAAAATCATCGATTTTGTAATCGGATCGCATTAATCGCTCAAGATCAAAGTGGATACGATTGGGTGAACGCGCCTTTAGTGAAAAAACAGATTCAGAGCGCGAGGAAACAATTCCTGCGCCATAAATACGCATTCCTTTGGCTGTGTTGATAAGGCCAAATTCGACGGTGTACCAATAAAGCGAGGCTAAGGCTTTTAGCCGGTCAAAGCCTAATGAACGCATACCTCCTTTGCCATAAGCTTCCATATAGTCAGCAAACACCGGATCGG
Source organism: Robiginitomaculum sp. (assembly GCA_021647805.1). GTDB lineage: Bacteria > Pseudomonadota > Alphaproteobacteria > Caulobacterales > Maricaulaceae > Robiginitomaculum_B. The sequence goes on along the minus strand of JAKITZ010000217.1, from coordinate 983 downwards.
TTAACATTGGTACATGGCCAAATACATCATGAAAAACGTCTGGTTCTTGTATGTATTCTAGTTGTTTTCGTTCACGGATAAAATTTCCCGCTGGAAACCGGCGATTGGCAAGGTGCTCAAAAAACACATCATCTGGAACCAGACATGGAACTGCTACTACTGTCCAACCGGTTAGTTTTTTTAGCTTTACGTTGATTTTGGCAAAATCCGGTATCCCACCAACACCTAAATCAAGCGCATTAAGTCCATTCATGAACTCATCACAGGCTAATCCGGGTAAACATTCCAATTGTCGCTTGTACAGAATATCCCATGTTTCATGCTGTTCGGTGGTATAATTCTGCCAGTTCTGATCTATGGTAAAATCATCAGCAACCCGCTTGGTTCTGGGATCGGCATATATATCTGTGGGATCCATTAGTCGTCCTATCTGTAAAACACCGCTTATGTCTAATCCGATTTTAGCCAACTGTGAAATGACATATAGTCGCAGTTTGGATCATTTCACTGAATATAAGGTTTTGCAAACACTTAAAATAGGGATAGTGTCGGTTTTGAAGAATGTATGCCTGAAGTTCAGGTGTACTTTAGTATTATGGCAGCAGCAACCCAAGTGGACTTCGCGCGCCGGTAAAGGATGGTAATATGGCGGACGGCACCAAGCCGTCTTCTTCTGGCCGTGGTAAAGCAGGCAAGAGAAGAAGTGGTCGATCAGGCCAAAAAACACGCAAATTGTATGCGGCTCTTGATTTGGGAACCAATAATTGCCGTTTATTGATCGCCACGCCATCAGCTGGTGGCTTTCGTGTGGTTGACGGGCTCTCGCGAATTGTCCGGTTGGGAGAAGGGCTGGAGCAAACCGAAAAACTATCTGAAGCAGCTATGGATCGAGCTCTTGAGGCGTTAAAGGCATGTTCCTTTAAATTAGCTAAGTCCAAGGTTAAACGTATTCGGGCAGTAGCGACGCAGGCTTGTCGAATTGC
>JAKITZ010000216.1 GCA_021647805.1 Robiginitomaculum sp. | reverse complement strand
CAATCGGGAACTGTTTCGAATATAGGGCAAGACATTGCCAGCCCGGCTCCGCCGCCGGCAAGTGTTGATGATTCAGAAACCAAAACTGCGGCAGATTTGGAGCCGGTATTTGATATACCGGTGAATATTTCAGCGGTGTTGGGCAAGACACAACTTGATGTAAACCAGCTGTTAAAGTTGGCGCCAGGTTCGGTGCTTGAACTTGATCGCAAAGTTGGTGAAGCGATTGATATTTATGTCAATAGCCGTTTGGTGGCACGTGGCGAGGTGGTGGTCATTGATGAGAGGTTGGGCGTGACAATGACTGAGATCATCAAAGACGATGATCATGGACATTGAGCTTAAACAGATAAGGAGTAAATTATGCGAGTATTGATAGTTGGAAGTTTAAGCGGGCAGCTTACCGAGGCAACGAAAATTGCGATGGAAAACGGCGCTAAAGTAGTGCAAGTGGATACAGCGATTGCCGCTTTGAGTACTTTGCGAAGTGGACAAGGTGCTGATATGTTATTGGTCGAGGTGGCAATTGATATCTCGCAGCTCTCTAAAGCTTTAAAGGCAGAGCGTATTTTTGTACCGATTGTTGCTTGCGGCATCTCGGCGACACCCGATGAAGCAGCCGCTTCGATCCGCGCTGGCGCTCGTGAATACATACCGCTGCCACCTGATGCTGATCTGATCGCGGCGGTGTTAGCCGCAGTTGCCGATGATGATAATTCATTATTGGCAAGAGACCCGGCAATGCGAACAGTTGTTGCCTTTGCAGATCAAGTTGCATCTTCAAATGCTTCAATTTTGATCACTGGCGAGAGCGGTACCGGTAAAGAGGTTATGGCGCGTTATGTTCATTCTAAGTCGAAACGTGCGACCAAGTCATTTATCTCAGTCAATTGCGCGGCGATTCCTGATAATTTGCTGGAATCAGAATTATTCGGTCACGAAAAAGGTGCGTTTACCGGTGCTGTAGCCCGTAGAATTGGCAAGTTTGAAGAAGCCAGTGGTGGTACTTTGTTGCTTGATGAGATTTCCGAAATGGATAGTCGTTTGCAAGCCAAGCTGCTTAGGGCCATTCAAGAGCGCGAGATAGACAGGGTTGGTGGCTCAAAACCGGTTAAAGTTGACATACGTATTCTTGCTACTTCTAATCGTGATTTAGCGGCGGCAGTTAGTGATGGAAGCTTTCGTGAAGACCTGTTGTTTCGCTTAAACGTGGTTAATTTGAAATTGCCTCCCTTGCGTGATCGTCCAGCGGATATGATCCCATTGTCTGAGCATTTCATAACCAAGTATTCGGCGGCTAATGGCGTTTCTGGGCGACCATTATCAGAAGCGGCTAGGCATTGTATCTTGAACCGGCAATGGACAGGCAATGTGCGAGAGCTGGAAAACGCTATGCACCGTGCTGTATTGCTGGCCACCGGTGATGTAATTGATGCCGAAGCTTTGCGCGCTCCTGATGGATCGAAGTTCTCTGACCCGATTAATTCTACTGGAGCGATAAACACCAAAGGTTCAGCCCCCATGGCCTCTATCATGCCGCAAGTGGGGCAAACAGTAGCTTTGGTCGAGCAGGGTTTGATTTTGGATACGTTGGAGCATTGTCTGGGTAATCGTACTCATGCGGCTAATATTTTGGGTATTTCCATTCGCACCTTACGCAACAAATTGAAGCTATATGCCCAAAGTGGAGTCGAAGTTCCATTGCCTGGTGATGCAAGACATTTGGGCGTTGCTTGAAAGTAGCTTAAATTAATGGCTGAGTCGTTAGATAAACCAAAATCCGGAACTTCAAGCAAGCAAGTCGGCTTGTCTTGGCGTTCAGTCATGCGTGGCGATGTCGCATTTGCCATTGGTATTTTATGCATATTGATGATGTTGATATTGCCAATGCCAAAATGGCTATTGGATATTGCGCTTGCTTTGTCGATATCGTTTTCAGTTCTGGTGTTGATGACGGCGCTGTTTATCAAGAAACCACTTGAATTTAGCGCATTTCCAACGGTTTTGCTTATCGCGACCATGTTGCGTTTGGGTTTGAACTTGGCCTCGACTAGGTTGATCCTTTCCGATGGCGCTAGTGGTGTTGATGCCGCTGGTGCAGTTATTCAAGCATTTGGAGCGTTAATCACCCAAGGCAATTATGTCATCGGTATTATCGTTTTTATTATTCTAGTGATCGTTAATTTCATCGTTATTACAAAGGGTTCAGGACGAATTGCCGAGGTTGCTGCAAGGTTTTCGTTAGACGCAATGCCCGGCAAGCAAATGGCTATTGATGCTGACCTGTCGGCTGGCCTGATGAATGAGGACGAAGCGCGCAAGAAGCGCTCTGACCTTGAAGCCGAATCTAATTTTTTCGGAGCCATGGACGGTGCCTCAAAGTTTGTCCGTGGTGACGCGATGGCTGGGTTGTTAATCACCGCTATCAATATTATTGGCGGCATGATCATCGGTGTCGGCCAACAAGGAATGGCCTTTGGTGATGCCGCTTCTAACTACACCATGTTAACCATCGGTGATGGCTTGGTTAGCCAGATACCAGCTTTGGTGATCTCCATAGCTGCGGGTCTTTTGGTCTCCAAAGCTGGGGTAGACGGTGCAACTGATGAGGCTTTGGTCGGTCAGTTATCTGGGTATCCGCAAGGACTGGCACTGGTAAGTGCTCTTGGTGTAATTGCGGCCTTGGTTCCGGGCATGCCATTTGTTCCATTTGCTTTGATGGCTTTAGCTTCTGGATCGGCCTCATGGTTTGTGTATCAGAAAATGCAACGGGAGAAACAGCAAGTTCAGACCAAGGTTGAAGAAAAGGAAACTGCCGAGGAGCAAGGCGAGGCGCCAATAACCGATTCATTGCATATTGACGAACTAAAGATTGAGCTAGGATATGAATTGTTGGCTTTGATAAATGAAATGGATGGGCGCAAGCTAACCGATCAGATCAAGGCGTTGCGCCGCCAAGTAGCCTTGGAAATGGGTTTTGTTACTCCGCCGGTTCGCATATTGGATAATTTACAGCTAGAATCTGATGAATACACCATCAGGGTCAAGGAAATGGACGCTGGTAAGGGTAATTTGAAATTGCACCATTTGCTGGTCATGGATCCAGCCGGCAACCAAGTGGATCTGCCTGGAACTCACGTTAAAGAGCCAACCTTTGGTTTGCCGGCTACTTGGATTGAGGACAGCTTACGCGAAGAAGCAGTATTTCGCGGGCTAACTGTGGTTGATCCGCCGACTGTTTTGGCCACTCATTTGACGGAAATTCTTCGCGACAATATGCCAGAATTGCTTTCATTTTCTGAAGTTGACAAATTACTAGATGGATTGAGCAAGGAGGTTCGCAAGCTACTTGATGATATTTGCCCGAGCCAGATAAGCCGCTCTGGTATCCAGCATGTGTTACAGAGCTTGTTACGAGAGCGGGTCTCGATCCGTGATCTGCCGACTATTCTTGAAGGTATTGCCGAAGCATCAGCCACCACCAAGAACCCAGGAGCAATTACCGAGCATGTTCGTTCGCGTCTGGCACGGCAATTATGCCATGCGGCGCAAACTCCTGATGGGGTGTTTCCAATATTGACATTATCGCCGGTTTGGGAACAGGCATTTGCCGAAAGCTTGATCGGCGAGGGAGACGAGCGGCAATTAGCCTTACCACCTTCCAAGTTACATGAATTTGTCAATGCTGTACGTATTGCATTTGACGAGGCCGGTAAAAGCGGCATTACGCCGGTATTGTTAACCTCTCCGGCCATTCGTCCCTATGTGCGCTCGATCATTGAGCGTTTTCGCGGACAAACAACATTGATGTCACAAAACGAGGTTCATCCAGCAGCCCGCTTAAAAGTATTCGGGCAGGTTTAAGCGGGAACTTTCCCAAAAGTACAGTTTGAAAAAACCATCATTGTAATTTTGAGATTTTCCTCGGTGGATAGAACTTAAAAAGGCTCATCACTAAAAGGTTTGTTTGTATTACAAATCCCTTTGTATTTTTGCACAAAACCCACGTTTTATTGAGTTGCTTACGTATTAACAATGTCAAAGAGCCGCAAACTGGCTGCTACGCGCCATCTGCAACACCATTATAGCAAGTAGGTAAGTTGCGAGTATTCTTGGGTGCTTATCCCCGATGTT
>JAKITZ010000215.1 GCA_021647805.1 Robiginitomaculum sp. | reverse complement strand
CGCCTTGGAAAAGTTACCATCGGTCAGTGAATATAAGTTCTGACAAGCCTAGAGCATTTCCGGTTCAGATTGAACCAGACACTTGCTCTAACCTCCTGTTTTATCGCATTTCCTTACCGTAAAACCGGATTCACTTTTACTGGAAATGCTCTAGATTTTTCTAACGAACACCGCAAAGATGTGAGCAAATTAAGGACGTATTAATGCCTGTAAGGTGATTTTGTAGCTGTGACGATCACCGCAAGCGCAGCCCATTACGAAAGAAGCAGGTAAGCTCCATGAGCCAGTACGCACAAGCAGCATCAATAATAGTAAGCCTAGGGGCGGTTTCACTAGCAGTTGCAGTTGCTCTTTGGGCATTTCGATTAACTGTCGGTGCGCGAGCCGTAAATCTTCAATGGCGTGAAAAGTCCGAAAAGCTTGAACAAAAGCTAAGCCGTTCCAATTCTATTTTTTCTGCCCACCCGGGATTGATTCTAGTCTGGGACGCTGATGACACGCAAGACGACACATGGGGTGATCCAAATTTATTTGGCTCCGCTGTGGCTTTGGGGGCGATGTTGAAGTTTGCGGAGCATACCAAGAAAGGCGATCCGGCCGAAGGCATATTAGACGGGCTGGCTGATTATGAAGCCCGCAACAGCACCGGGAAAAATACTACTTTACGACAAGTTTTGTCTGAACTGCGAAAAAATGGTACAGCGTTCTCACTAACTATTATTGGTCCTACTGGACGGTTTCTTGAGGCCGATGGTCGGGCAGCTGGTTCGCAATTAGTACTATGGCTTACTGATAGTACCATCAAAGGTTTGGAAGAGTCTGGAGCTAGAGGCCGCCTAGAAGAAGTGCGTAATATACTGTCCGAAGATCCAGTAGCATTTATTGATATGCTAGGAAAAGCTCCATTTCCTGTTTGGAGAATGTCATCTGGTGGTAAACTTATTTGGGCAAACTCTTGTTACGTCACTATGGTCGAGGCGAAAAACCTTGATGCGGCAATAAAACAACAATTAATGCTAAGCACTGATTGCGAAGAAATGGCCAAAGCAACGCTTAATGAAAACGATGCTAAAAGCGGTGTCTATCAAGTGGTAAATGACGGTCAGTTGCGGCATTTTGAAATTGGCATGTGGCCAGTGTCCGGCGGCCTTACTTGTGTAGCTAGAGATGTTAGCGAGCAGGTGTCGTTAATCGAAAAAATGACCAGACAATCACGGGCATTTGATGAAACCCTTGATCATTTGGCTGATGCGGTGGCGATATTTTCTTCTGGTCAAAAATTGATTTTTCATAATAAATCCTTCAGGAAATTATTTGAACTTGATGAGCATTGGCTTGATGAGAGACCAGAACACTCAATGTTACTTGATCATCTACGTGATCGCCGGCGAATACCGGAACAAGCGGATTACCAAGAATGGAAACAATCGGAGCTGGATCGTTATAACGATGCACCGGATCAAGAAGCTGTCGATCAATTGTGGCCGTTACCTGATGAGAGAACATTACGCGTAGCAACTTTACGCCACCCAATGGGCGGGCTGTTGTATATTTTTGAAGATATTAGCGATCAGCTTACCTTGCAAACTAAGTTCAACACCTTGATTAATGTGCAAACAGCAACATTAGATAAACTATCGGAAGCTGTTGCTGTTTTTGGCTCTGATGGTGGTTTGCGCCTGCATAATGAGGCTTTTGTTACGCTTTGGCAGTTAAATGAAAGCGAGTTAGCAGCCGGTGAGCCGTTCATGGAAATTGCTAAAAAATGTCAAATTTTGCACCATGAGCAAAGTTATTGGGATGAAATGCAAGCGACAATCACTGATATGAGTCCAGAAATACGCGGCCATAAAGCAACAGAAATTAAACGTGCCGATGGTAAAATACTGACTTGGGTATCTTGGCCGCTTCCCGATGGCGCAACTGTAGTTGCTTGGCTAGATATTACCGCTAGCAAAATGGTTGAAAAATCTTTGCGTGAAAAAAATGAAGCTATGGAAACGGTGGTTAGTCTAAAGGCCGATTTTGTGGCTCATGTTTCTTATCAATTACGAGACCCGTTAAATACCATTGTTGGTTATGCTGACATGCTACATCAAAACATGGCCGGGGAATTAACTAAACAACAAGCCGGCTCGGTTGAAAGTATTTTGACGGCGGGTAATCAACTAACCGCGGTTTTCAAAAACATTCTCGATATTGCGGCTATTGATGCCGGAACCTTAGAGTTAGAACTAGATGATGTTGATATTCACCAACTTATCGAAGAAACCGTGCAATTGATACAGAGTCATTCTGAGATAGCAAAAATTAAAATCATTATTGATTGCCCAGCCGATATGAAAAAAATCCGCGCTGATGAAGCGCGATTAAAGCAGGTTATGTATAATTTGCTGAGCAATGCAGTGAAATTCAAATCGGCCAATAGCGAGATAACTATCGGCTGTAGAGCGCAACCCAAAGGGGTTCAGTTTTGGGTGGCCAACCAAGGTCAGGGAATTACCCTAAAAGACCAAACAACAATATTCGAGGAATTTAAAAGCGGCAATCAAGGTGGCGCTGGTCTCGGATTGGCCTTAGTCAGAAAGCTAATAGATATGCACGGCGGATTGGTAACTTTACAATCTGATACCAGCAATGGCACTGTTGTTACCTGCCATTTACCAATCATGGCAAAAACCGATAATGCACCGCCCGAATTGGCCTTGCGAACCTCTTAATCAGTCCACTTACCAATTTTGACAATCAATATAGCCGGTGTTAGGTTACCTCTATAAAAATAGATGGGGTATAAAATGGCGGATAAACACACCACCAAACCACCGGTTTGGTATTGGTTCATTTCAGGTGTTGCTTTATTATGGAACAGCATGGGGGTGTATGCCTATATCGCACAAGTAACCCTTAGTGATGCAGCAATGGCTGCTTTTCCTGTAGCTCAGCAAGAGCTTTATTCGACAACGCCCAATTGGGCTATGGTAGCCTTTGCGCTTGGGGTGTTTGGTGGAGTTTTGGGCTCGATTGCCTTATTGATGCGTAGAGTTTGGGCGAAGCAATTGTTTATTGTCTCAATGGTTGGGGTGGTCGGGGTAACAGTTTACCAGTTTTTCCTAAGTAATACATTCGAGGTGATGGGCGACGGTGCTAAAATCATGCCGGTAATGATTGTTATCGGGGCAATCTTGTTGTTGTGGTTTGCTTTTGTCGCCACCAAAAAAAGTTGGATTAACTAGCCATATCGAAATTTTACCAACTGGTATATGCGATTTGTTAACGCTTGATTGTACAACATTGTTTTATTATTGAACAAGCAAATAGATCATCATGAACAAACCAACAAAAAGCCATTTTCGTAGCGCTCGACGTGATCGTAAGATCATGCGCGAAGTTTTAGATACCCCGCAAACAAGATCGCCAAGCTATAAATTGGCCTTTGATGATGCGGAATTATTGCTGCGTGATGAACTACGTCCCGTGCGGTTGCAATTAGAGTTCTTAAAGCCGGATATTGTCTTTGACGAGCAAGGCATTGATTCAACTATTGCAGTTTTTGGCGGTGCAAGGATCCCTGCGCCTGATACTAAACCAGTACGAACAACCGATGATGCGACGGTTAAAAGCCTACAAAACAAAGCAAATTATTACACCGAAGCCAGGCAGTTTGCCCAGTTGGTTTCAAAGTATTCTTTGGACAATGGTGGCCGGGACTGGGTGATTTGTTCTGGCGGCGGGCCGGGGGTTATGGAAGCTGCGAATTTAGGAGCCAAAGATGTTGGCGCACGTTCAATCGGACTTAATATTGTCTTGCCCCACGAACAGGCTCCTAACCCTTATGTCACGCCAGAGTTAAGCCTACAGTTCCATTATTTTGCTATTCGCAAGATGCACTTCTTACAAAGAGCCAGAGCCTTGGCAGTTTTCCCCGGTGGCTTTGGCACTTTGGACGAAATGTTTGAAACGCTGACATTGTTACAAACATCACGGATTGATCCAATGCCGGTTTTGTTATTCGGCGAAAGTTTCTGGCGAAAAGTAATAAATTTTGAGGCCTTAGTCGAGGAAGGAACTATTGCCGCCAAAGATCTGGAGCTGTTTTCATTTGTCGAAACAGGAGAACAGGGTTGGGAAGCAATCAAGCAGTTTTACGAGCTGTAATTTTTGATCGCAACCAAAG
>JAKITZ010000214.1 GCA_021647805.1 Robiginitomaculum sp. | reverse complement strand
AATGGGTTAAGGTGATTACTGATCTAGTACGGCACAGCGATTAACCAATTCCCCAATCATGTAATATTTGTTTGCGATCACCATCAATGGCCGGCGGTTTTGAGGCTATGTACGAGGCGGTATTGGAGAACCTAGGGGCAGGGGCGGGCTGTAACACGTCATCTAGGGTTAACATGCTGCCTCGAGCTTTGATATGCGGGTGATCGGCAGCGCAGAGCATGTCCTCAACCGGTGCAACACATGCGTCGGTCGCCTCAAACAACTTGACCCAGTGCGATAATGGCTGGCTAGCAAATATTCCAGACAGAACAGATTTGAAAACAGGCCATTTTTCTTTTTCATATTGTTGCTGCCGTAAATCATCACCTAATTCTAATTTGTTACACAAAATTTCGTAAAATTTTGACTCGATAGCTCCTACGGCGATATATTTGCCATCGGCGCAGACGTATGTTGAGTAAAAGTGTGCTGCTCCATCAAGCAAATTGCTATTTCTTTCATTCACCCACATTTTACTTTGTTTTAGCCAATGGATCGGAGTCATCAGGCTTAAAGTGCCATCAACAATGGCGGCATCGATCACCTGTCCTTGTCCGGTTTTACCCGCATGGTGCAAACCGGCCAATAGCCCCATAGCCAAATATAGCGCCCCGCCGCCATAATCACCCAGTAAGTTCAAAGGTGGCGGTGGAGGTGTATTGGCTGCACCAATGGCCGCCAGTGCGCCGGTGATAGCAATATAGTTGATGTCATGACCTGCTTGCTCTGCCAACGGCCCATCTTGCCCCCAACCGGTCATGCGGCCATAAATTAGCTTTGGATTAGCCTTCATAGCCGGCAGAGGCCCTAGTCCTAATCGTTCCATAACTTTGGGGCGTAGCCCCTCCATGACAATATCAGCCGCTTGCATCAATTCTCTAGCGGTAAGATTGTCTTGTGGGTCTTTCAAGTTCAGAGCAATCGAGCGTTTGCCACGTCCTTGGATGTCAGATGCACCTTGTGGTTTTGTCCCTGGGCGGTCGATGCGAACCACATCCGCCCCCAAATCTGCGAGCAACATGCCGCAAAACGGAACTGGCCCCAGTCCGGCAAATTCAACCACGCGAATGCCTTCAAGGGGTCTAATTGGCATTTTGGGGTGTAGATTCTCCATTTTGATAACCTTCCATTTATCTCAATTAGTCTATTTGTTGTGCATATCTTTACTTTGGACAAGTATGAGTCGTTCGTTTTCTTAAAGTATTTGTGGATACTAATATGAATTTCACCGCTCAGGTTTTGGTAATAGCCGATGAACAAGGTGCTGTTTTTCAAGCAGCAGGACGGTTGGAAGACCGTGGTTTGCCGACCATATTGGCAGAGTCTGATGAAACAGCTCTTATTGCCGCAAATGATTTTAATGTTGGCGTGGTTCTTATCGATGCGATTGGTCGTGATCCACAAGCCGTGGAGGAATTGTCCAAAGCATTAAAGGCAAGCATTCCTGATCGCCCATTACCAATAATTGCGGTATCTGATAATGTGGACTTGGAAAACAGCCAATTATTAGCCAGCGTATTATTTCCGCCGGTGCATCCGGCGCAATTAGCATCTCGTGTGCAATCCGTATTGCGACTATCCTTGATGGAAGAAGAGGTGCAATTACGCACGTTAACACTCGAAGAACTGGGCATTCAGCCTGATACTGACAGCGATGATCAGTTTGATGAACTACCAATGTCAATTCTGTTTACCGGTGGTGCTGCACCGCAGTTTATCTCACTAAAGAACTCGTTAGAGACAGCCGGTGCGGAGGTGACGGCAGCTTTGACTTCGTTTACCTCGTTTGATTACCTGCATGACAAGACCTTTGATGTGATAGTTCTTAATGTCCTAAAGGAGCTAGAGCCAGCGTTTACGATTGCCTCAGCCATGCGTAGGAATACCCGCCTGTTTCATGTTCCGGCTGTTATGTTGGTTGATCCGTCAAGTTTTGATGAGGTTGATGAAGCCTATGCCAGAGGAGCCTCGGATCTAGTATATTCTGACCATGGACCGGAGGTGGTTCGCCAGCGGATATTGAATTTGGCTAGTGATCGCCGTCGTCGTGAGCAAATCAAACAGCAATTTGAAGCAATTAAAAGCCCGGCAGTAATTGATAGTGTATCGGGATTATTTACCGCACAATTTTTTGCTAAACATTTAACAAGGGCTACAGATGTCGCCAATAAGCTAAACAGGCCATTGTCGCTGTGTGTAATTCGTGCTGTTCCACCTCCTGGTATTGCCGAGGCGAAGGTCGAAGCCGCAAGAAAGCAGTTTGGCGGCATGTTGCAACACTTGGTTAGAGCCGAAGATATGGCGGCAAGAATAGACCCCGGCGTGTTTGCTGTATTAATGCCGGGAGGTAGCAAGCAATCTGCGCAATTAGCTGCGAAGCGCATCGAGGGTGTGGTTGATTGTACTGCATTCGAGAGTGATGATCCGGAAAAACCTTTTCAACTAGAGTTGGAAATAGAGGTTTTGGAATTACAATCTAGAGAAACACCAGAACATTTACTTGATCGCGCGATAAAACAGTAAAATTCTTCAAAAAATATATTCAAAACACCGGACTAAACAGTGCACTAGAAAATAAAACATTACCTATTTCAATCGTTTTTCCCTGTGGATAGATTTTTAAAAGGCTGGTACCATAGCAATGTTGTTTTTTTGCATTGCTAAAGCAATGCTTTGGTAAAATCCACGTTTCATTGGGATTAGAGCATATTCACCATGTCAAAGAGCCGCAAGTGAGCTTAGACGTGCCAGTTGCAACACCATTATAACAAGTGCGAGAAAAGCGAGCATACTTGGATCTTATCCCCTTTAATCAAGTGTCGGTAAGGGGCAATGAGTGCTAAATCTTTGCCAATCAACCCTTATTTTAAGGGCTGTCTTTGCCAATGATTGCTAATTAAGTATCAAGCAGTAGTGCTAATTAAACCCTTGTTCACCCTCCCTCTGTCTCGCGGTCAAATACCAAAACATCAGGCAATGGACTGCCTCTACCGGTTCGGGAGAGGGCTGGGTTGAGGGGCTTAAAGAATCGCAATTAAGAAGACTGGTTCACCTGAATAAATCATGTGATGAAGGTTGGTGTTGAAACCGCGCATCGTTCTTAGTGATTTTTCGTTCAGCTTGAGTATGTTGTTAAATGCACCGATAAACCTTATGCAGCGGTTTTGTTTTCGTCCTCAAGATAACATTTGTCCATTAGGAAATTGATGATTTTTGTTACCTGTTTTGGGTTGGCTGTATAAGTGACGAATTTGCCCTTTTTGTGTGAAGTAACCAGATCGCCATTGATCAGTTTTGACATATGAAACGACAATGTCGCCGGTGGTATGTCCATTATTTTGCATAATTCGGCTGCGCCAAGTCCGGTTTTTCCGCGTTTTATTAGCTTGCGAAATATCTTTAACCGTCCGCTATGTGACAGAGAATCAAAGGCTATTACGGCTGTTCTAGTTTTCATTTATGTCGTTTTCATTTCGATATTTATGATAATGTCATAATACTAAAATTATAGTTGCGATATGTCAAGTGCGTAATATAATCACCTAAATTAAATTTAGAGAAAAGCCATGTTAAAAAGAATGTTATTTGGTCTGGTAGCACTTTACCTGTCACTATCAGTTGTCGCTTGTGGTGATAATTCTACCAAATTTAGAGAGCAAATCAGAGTTGTTGGTTCTTCAACTGTTTATCCGTTTGTAACGGTGGCTGCCGAAGAGTTTGGTAATAATAGCAAGTTCAAAACGCCAATTATCGAAGCAACCGGAACCGGGGGCGGGTTTAAGTTGTTTTGCTCTGGAATTGGTGGAAAATATCCTGACTTTAGTAATGCCTCAAGAGCAATCAAACAAAGTGAGATTGATCGCTGTGCAAAAAACAACATAATGGAAATTGCCGAACTTAAAATTGGCTATGATGGTGTGGTTTTGGCCAATTCAGTTGAAGTGGAATTATTTGAACTTACCAAGAGGCAAGTATTTTTAGCTTTGGCAAAACAAGTGCCATTAAATGGGCAATTGGTTGATAATTTTTACCAAAGATGGAGTGAGGTTGATCCGTCTTTACCGGATCAAAAAATCGAAGTTTATGGCCCGCCACCCACTTCTGGAACTCGTGATGCGGTTGTTGAGATGTGGTTGG
>JAKITZ010000213.1 GCA_021647805.1 Robiginitomaculum sp. | reverse complement strand
GGGTGACCGCGGGGGTGCAAACTGTCGGGGAAAGTCCGGGCTCCACCGAGACAAGGGGCCGGGTAACTCCCGGCGGGCGCGAGCCTAGGGAAAGTGCCACAGAAAGCAAACCGCCATTTTAGCTTCGGCGAAAAATGGTAAGGGTGAAAGGGTGCGGTAAGAGCGCACCGCTTGGCTGGCAACAGTTAAGGTCACGGCAAACCCCACTTGGAGCAAAACCAAATAGGAATAGCACATGGCGTGTCTTTGCGCTGCTGTTCGGGTCGGTTGCACGAGGTATCTGGTAACAGATGCCCCAGATGAATGATCGCCTCTCTTGGCCTTGGTCAAGATGACAGAACCCGGCTTACAGGCCATCTGATCCATAATTATTATCAAAACAACAGTAAATAAAAACCAGTTTCATCTTTAAGCATTTTTCCCAATGGATAAACCTTAAAAGGCTCAACAGGAAAAGGCTTGTTGTCGTTACGATTATTCGCAACAATCATAATAAAAACTCACGTTTCATTGAGATTATCGTATATTCACCATGTCAAAGAGCAGCAAATAGACGTGTAATGGCCATTTGCAACACCATTATAACAAATGAGCTTTGAGCGAGTATGGTTGAGAGTTATCCCCGACCTTTGATTGCGACCAAGGGTAAATGAGTGCTAAATCTTTGCCAATTAGCCCTTGGTTTAAGGGCTGCCTTTGCCAATGATTGCTAATTAAGTGCCAAGCAGTAGTGCTAATGAAATTCTTGTTCACCCTTAGCTTTAGCTCCCCTATCAGGACGCTTCACGCCCACCCACCCCCGCAAACGAGGGGAAGACAACACTCTTGTTCTTCTCTCTTGTCGCAACCGAACTCCCTCTCCCGGCTCGGGAGAGGGTTGGGGAGGGTCTCAATATTGGCAACTACTAAACCACCTTCATGGGCGAGGTGGCGGAAAAGTCGACGAATGGCCGCTTAAGTAAGAGCTTATGGAGAGGGGCGAGTAGTGGAAACAATAACACCCACCTACATTGTTAGTTCAAACTCAAGATAACCAAAATCCTTGCCATTGATCCGTAAAGACAACCCCTGAATACCGCCATAATATTTCCGTGTGGTAATTGGCCGTATTGAATGTTTCTTTTGCAAAACGCGGCTCTGCCCTGCCGCCAAGGTGAACTTGCTCCATTTGAAAACCTTGGGAGCCAATTTACCATTGGCCTTTTTGAAGTGCAAAATATAATCAATGATAAGTTCTTGTGGCTGATCAGAATTTGATAATATTTCGACACTAAATTGCAGTTTCTCGCCGAACTGAACTGTTTTGCTGGCGATATTTATCTTTGGCTGCTCAATTTTAGCCGGAAAAACCCCAAACGCCTGCAAAGCGGTTTCGTGGCCTTGTTTGATCAATGTGCGACAGGCATGGCGTAACAGTTTTTGTCGTACCGGCTTGGCATTTTCCATCCATTCTACCGCCAAATCGCCAATCAAATCCGGGTGATCCTTGGCAATATCATTCAAATTATTAGCTACTGAACGACGTACATATTCGTGTTCGTCATCGCGCAAATTATGTAATAATCCCATTATCGGTTCAGGATCAGCTACCAGTTTTGGTAATTGCATTGCCCATGGCAACCGTGGACGAGAGCCTTCAGACACCAAGCGGCGCACATGGCGATTAGCATCACCAAGCCAGCTTTGCATTATTGCCAAGGCGCGGGCTTGATCGGCAAGCAAGAAATAACGAATACCGAATTCAGAGCTAAACCGCTTACTCATCTGCCGCAAGACTTCCATCGAACGGTCAAAATCACCCAACCCATGCTGGCCAACCACCATCTGCAAAGCAAATATTGCCCAGCCGCAAACTCCATGTTCATCACTTGGCTGATTTGCATGATCCAATTCATCAGGGTGCAATATCGCCAATAAAATCCGCGCTCTTTCTGCTGGTTGCTCTGGTAGGTGTAAATGTACTTGATCGGCAATTAATTGCGCTCTTTGTTTTAACTCTAATTCTTGCAAATTGGCTAAAATTGGAGCTTCAAACCCGGCGCGATCAAAACCGCTTACCTGCAAGTGCAAATGATCGGCTAAGCAAGAAACCAGTGCCTGCGAAAACGAGTTTTTGAACGGCTCCATTACAATACTTCTGCCAGTGCCGGTAATTCAGGCTTGATGGCAATAAAATTACTGGCTCTACTTTGTAAATCAAGAAGACTAGCTGGCGCACTGATTACTTCGCCAATTAGCGGTTCAACAATTTCCTTGAATTTGTAAGAATCGGCCGTAGCCACCAAATACCAATGTTCGTTTCTAATTTCTTCTGGCAAATTCTGCCACGCAACAAAACCACAAGCAGTATGCGGACACCATGTCTGATCATATTGGCTAAATCCATCAATAATGCTTTGCTTGATTTGTTGATCGCTAATTGTCTGGCACATTGTATTTTCTGCAAAAGCCTGATCGATAGCAAAACGTTCAAAATTACTGGGATTGCCCACATCCATAGCATTAGCCAAAGTCGCAATCGACGAGTGCGGAAGCATTTCCCCGTTGGCAAAATAATCATATAAACTGTGATTAGCATTACTGGCAAAAATGACTTTACCTATCGGCAGGCCACAAGCTCGCGCCCAAAGGCAAGCCATGCCATTGCCCATATTGCCGGTCGGGATAATGAAATTGGCCACCTGTCCGCTCGTCTTAAAATGCCGCAACGCGGCATAAGCATAATAACTCATTTGTGGTAATAACCTGGCAATATTGATCGAATTTGCCGAAGCCAGATTGTATTTTTCCTGCAAACCCTTATCGGCAAATGCCGCTTTTACCAGACGCTGGCAATCATCGAAATCACCGTCAACTTGCAAGGCCGTTACATTATCACCCCAACAGGTAAGTTGTTGTTGTTGCAATGGCGAAACCCGTCCTTTGGGGTATAGAATAACCACTTTTGCGCTGGTGCTATGCTCGAACGCACAACCAACTGCACCGCCAGTATCACCAGAAGTCGCAACAAGAATTGTTCGCTTCTGCTCGGTGGGAATTTTATCAAAGCACTGCGCTAGAAATCTAGCCCCAAAGTCCTTAAATGCCGCCGTCGGGCCATGGAATAATTCCAAAATGGATAGGCCATCGCTAAGTGGCTTAACCGGCACCGGAAAATCAAATGCGCTTTGACAAATTTGCGGCAGTTCTTCGGCCAATTGATCATCACTGAAAAATTTACCAAGTAACCTAACTGCAACCTCGCTCAAGTTTTGCTCAGCGTTAAAATCATCTACGGTAAATTGTGGGAAATGTTGCGGCACATACAGACCACCATCAGGAGCGATGCCTGCTAATATTGCTTGGCTGGCCGTTACCTGTTCGGTCTGATTGCGCGTGCTGATAAATTTCATGGCAAAACCATCGCCGCATTGGCATTTAATGGTGAAATATATGCCGTAACCGCAATATTAGCCATTTGGAACTCTTGCAGCATTTTTTCCTTTACCGCCTCTAAATTATCGGTTTCGACCCAAGCAAATATACTAGGGCCAGAGCCGGAAATAGAACAACCAATCGCCCCTGCTTGCATAGCTGCCGATTGAATATCGTAAAACGGAGCAATAGAGGCGGCGCGTTGCGGTTCAATCAAAACATCACGCATAACTTTGCGCAACAAAGCAATATCGCCGCGATAACAGGCAGCCGTGAAACTGGCAATATGTGCGGCAAAATCAATGGTTTTTGTCAAAGAAACCGTATCACTTAATGTCTTGCGACTGGCTGCGGTTTCAATTTGCAGATTCGGATGAAATACTATTGAGCTAATTCCATCAGGCGCAGGCAACTGCACAACTTCACCGGAATGATAAGGAACCAATAATATCAGCCCCCCAAACAAACACGCTGCCACATTATCAGCTGGCGGCGGATCCGACGAAGCCCGCTCGCCCTCAAGGGCAAAATCAAACAACTGTTCCGTGCTAAGCGGTTGATCCAGTATTGCATTTACCGCCAGCACTGCCGCTACACTAGAGGCCGCCGAACCACCAAGTCCCGCGCTTTTGGGAATACCCTTTTCAATATCAAGAACCACGCCAAATGGACTTCCTTGCGCTTGCAAAAGTGCCGATGCGCCGCGCAAAGCAGTATTATCAATAACTTTTGTTGGCAAGGAGTTCATCAAACCGGTTACCGCGCCTAATTTGAC
>JAKITZ010000212.1 GCA_021647805.1 Robiginitomaculum sp. | reverse complement strand
ACAATTACGCAGCGGCATATCCGCAGCTGGACTTATATTGGCACTTGCACTGGTATTATCCATTGCCCAACAGTATCAGGCACTTGATGCGGAAATGGGTGAACGGATAAATTCCGCTATTTTAGGCGCGATTGTAATGATCATGGGGAACTTTCTCCCAAAAGCTATTAACCCAATTGGCGAAAATAATTGTGAAATATCAGCCACCCAAAAACTACAAAGATTTGCCGGGTGGACATTTGTCATCTCCGGGTTTGTTTTTTCACTGATCTGGATTTTCGCTCCAATTGATATGGCAGCAAAGCTAGCCATGTATGCGCTGGGCTTAGGAGTTGCATTGATAATCGCACGCTTCTTTTGGTCACGAATTACTCGCTAAAAGGGCCGACCAGTTTTCTGACAAAGTCACCAAGCCATGGTTGGCGCTTACGCAATCGTCGTTCAGCAGACAAAATAGCTCGCAAATCCACCATTGATTGCTCTATGTCCTGATTGACAATCACATAATGATACTCACCCCAATGGCTGATTTCATCTTTGGCACGGCGCATACGATCAGCTACCACTTCATCACTATCATGACCTCGCCCGCGCAAACGACGCTCCAGTTCTTGCAGGCTTGGTGGCAATATAAATACTTTCACCAAATCACTGGCAGCGGATTGTTTCAACTGCTGTGCGCCTTGCCAATCAATATCAAACAATACGTCCTGACCAGCTACCAAAGCCTGCTCGACCGGAGCTTTGGGAGTACCATAAAAAGCCGATCCCAACACCTTGGCATATTCAAGAAACTCTCCTTGTTCGGCCTTTTCTTGAAACTCTTGTTCGGAGAGGAAATGATAATCAGCTCCATCAATTTCTTGCCCACGCGGCTTACGGGTAGTTGCGGAAATAGATAATTTCATGTCGTGGTTTTCGGCCAACAGTTTTTTTGCCAAAGTCGTTTTCCCAGCACCTGATGGGCTGGATAGGATCAACATCAATCCGCGTCTGGTAAATTTATTCGACATTTGCTGCTTGCTCCCGGATTTGATCAACTAGAGTTTTCATCTCCAAACCAGCATCCGTCAATTGCTGATTACTAGACTTTGCACATAAAGTATTTACCTCACGATTAAATTCCTGCGACAGAAATTCTAACTTTCGACCCACAGCGCCTTTGGATTTCAATAATTCTCTCGCCGCTATTACATGGTTGCGCAATCGATCAAGTTCTTCATTTATATCAGCTTTAATCGCCAAAACCGCCGCTTCCTGCGCCAATCTTTCTGCTGGAATAGTTTCGCTTAGCATTTGCATTTGCTGCAATAAGCGTTGTTTTATTGCCGTTAGTTGCAAAGCAGGGTTGTCAGCGCAAAGCTCCAGCAAGTGCTCAATTCGGTCAAGAGCATTACCCAGATTATTGGCAATCCCCTCACCTTCATTATTTCTTGCAATCATTAAAGCCTGTAGAGCGTCCTCGAAACTATCGGTTAAAGGTTGTTGCAAATTTTCTGCAGATAATTCAATCGGTTTGCTTTGCAAAACACCTCGCACCCCCAAAAGACCGCTGACCGAGGGTTTTTCCACCAATCCCTCATCAACTAAACCCTTAAATTGCTGGATAATATCTTTGGCCAGATCAGTATTAACAATCAGTCCGGTTTCTTCAGCAGAGCTTTTTTCAAATTGCAAATTCACAGAAATATTCCCGCGCTTGAAATTATTCTTTACTTGCTTGCGAAATCCATCTTCAAATGCTGACAAAAAACTAGGTACCTTAAAGCGTACATCAAGACCTCGACCATTTACCGAGCGTATTTCCCACGTCCAAGAAGCTGCATCATTGCTGCTTTCCAAACGGGCAAAACCGGTCATTGATGATATAGTCATTCTGCTCTCGCTTTGGCTTCGCGTTTTCTTTGTCGTTCAATCTTTCGCCATTTTGCCACATTAACCAAATGGCCGGCATAATTTCTTGCAAATGCATGACCACCTGTTCCATCAGCGACAAAATATAAATCCTTGGTCTGCGCTGGATGTAAAGTTGCCCAAATAGCGGCTCTCCCGGGATTGCTGATTGGCGTTGGCGGCAGGCCACGAATATGGTAGGTATTCCACGCGGTTTTACGATCAATTTCCGAACGACGCAAACCACGTCCCAAAGGTTCACCGCCATTAAGTCCATAAATTATAGTAGGGTCACTTTCTAGGCGCATGCCTTTGCGTAAACGGTTGACAAAAACGGCGGCAACCCGCTCGCGCTCCATAGATACTCCGGTTTCTCGTTCAACTATCGATGCCAATACCAATGCTTGTTCTGGCGTTGAAAACGGTAAATCAGGCGCACGTTTTGCCCAAAGCTCCGCAAGTATCGCGCTTTGGGAGCTTCGCATACGATCCAACAGGGCTTGGCGATTGGTTCCACGAATTACATACCAGGTTTCAGGGTGTAAACTACCTTCAGGAGGAATAGCTTTAACCTCACCGGTTAGAAACTCCTGCTTTTGTAGCTGGCGTATTATCGCTTGCACGGTCAGGCCTTCGGCAATAGTAACCGGGTATTGTATTACTTTTGCCTGCTGTAATTGCTCGAATATCTGATCAATACTGGCATTAGCCGCAATACTATATTCGCCAGATTTTAACCCGCCGGTATTCTCGCTAAGTCTACCCTTTAGGCGAAACAGTATTTCATGTTCTATAGCTCCGACTAAAGCCAGTTGACTGGCAATAGAATTAACCCCTGCACCGGGTTTGACCACAAAAATTATTTGAGTATCAAGTGAGCCGGATTGTGCAAATTTTGTCGGAAGTACTTTATCATAAACATACAACCCAACTGCGGCAGATAATGCAATTATGATAACCAAAACAAGAATTAAGCGTAACAATATTTTACCAAAGCCTGCTTTTGGTGAGCGTTGTTTGTCATTCACCTGTGTTGGTTTATTGTTAGCAGAAACTTTCTTGATCACGACACTTCGCGCAATACCAGCGAAGCATTAGTTCCGCCGAAACCAAATGAATTGGTAAGGGCGATTTTTACAGATTTTTCTACGGCTTTATGCGGAGCAAGGTTTATTTTTGTCTCTATCGACGGATTATCAAGATTTAAGGTCGGCGGACAAACATTATTATTTATCGCCAATACTGAGAAAATAGTCTCCACCGCACCAGCAGCACCCAATAAATGCCCGATTGATGACTTGGTTGCTGACATCACCAAACCATCTGTTTCTTCATCAAACAATCTCTCGACAGCTCTTAACTCAATTTCGTCACCTAAAGGAGTCGAGGTTCCATGCGCATTTACATAATCAACTTCACCTGGTGTTAGTCCTGCATTTTTCAAAGCCATTTGCATTGAGCGAAACGCACCACTGCCATCAGGAGCCGGAGCTGTAATGTGGTACGCATCACCTGACATTCCGTATCCGGAGACTTCAGCATAAATCTTAGCCCCTCTAGCCTTGGCTGCTTCATATTCTTCAAGCACCACGACACCAGATCCCTCGCCCATCAAAAACCCGTCACGATTCTTGTCATACGGTCTTGATGCCTTGGTTGGGGTGTCATTAAACCCTGTTGTCAAAGCCCGGGAGGCAACAAAACTAGCGATACCCATGCGACTAACCGATGATTCTGCGCCGCCTGCCACCATCATATCAGCATCACCACGAGCGATAATTGCACTAGCATCACCAATAGCATGAGCACCCGTTGAACAAGCAGTAACTACTGAGTGGTTCGGGCCTTTGAGACCATATTTGATCGAAACTTGTCCCGATGTCAGATTGATCAACATCGAGGGAACTATAAACGGGCTAAGCTTTCGCGGGCCACGCTCTTTAAGCAAGATAGAGGCATCATAAACGGTTTGCAGACCACCAATGCCAGCGCCAAAGACACAACCAACGCGGAAAGGATCGGCCCAATTGGCGTAATCGAGTTTACTATCAAGCATGGCTTCTTTTGCAGAGGCCAAGGCAAGGAGCACAAAGCGGTCCTTGCGCGAGACTGTGCGTTTGGCAGTCGAGCGTTCTTCGTCGGTAAAGGCAAAGTGTTCAGCGAGGGCAATATTATCCATTTTGACCTCACCACCAAAGGTGGTGTGGTGGCCAGTGATGTCTATGCGCGTCAATGGAGCAATGCCGTGGCGGCCTTCGCATAGCGACGACCAATACGCATCAACATTATTACCGTTGCAGGCTAAAGCACCAAGTCCGGTGATAACACCGCAGGCCA